>JBLNFG010000372.1:0-3516 GCA_050263495.1 Myxococcales bacterium
TTGGTGGGCTTGATTACTAACAATTGGTCAGCAATTGCGTTGCGTGCCGCGTCGTCGCACACGTTGGCCTCCGCGTTCCCCTCGACAACCTTGGCAGAACTCTTTTGCGGACGCGCTGCCAAATCACGACGGACCTGTCCGAAGGAGGTCCCAATAGCAGCAGGGACGGTGCCAGTAAGGGTGTTGTTCGCCTCGTGCTTCAGAGAAACAGACAGAACGAAAGACGATAGAACGATACCGGCGACCAGTCGCAGCCTGCCCTTGTACCTAAGCGCGTCCGCTCCGGAAAAGGTCACCTGTTGATTGATGCTTCGAGCGGCGAGTTCACGCCTGAGAGGTAGAGCTGGACGCACCCAATGCTGAGCAACTCGATGCTGCGGCAACGAATCGCTTTCCGGCTCTGGTCTAAGCGTGACTGTCTCAAGATCTTGTTGCGGCTCGGCAGGCCTCGTTACGGCGATGCCGCGCACAGCACTCACGGCAGCTAGCCGAACGCTAGCGAGCGCCTCTTCGAACTCGGCAACTGTCTGGTACCTGGCAGCGGGATCGACGGCCATCGCCCGCTGAACGATCCCCACGAGATCGTTAGAAAGATCAGTTCGAATCTTGTCTAGCGGAGTCGGTGATTTGAGCAAAATGTGAGAGATCACCTGATTGTATGTCGCTCCCGGGTGCGCTTTGTGGCCCGACAATGCTTCGTACAGGATGCCTCCGAGCGAATAGATGTCGGTGCGCTGATCCAGCGTTGTAACTCCCTCTGCCTGCTCCGGAGACATGTAATGCGGAGTACCGAGAACGCTTCCGGTGCGGGTCGTTGAATCGACGGACCACAAGACCTTTGCAATCCCAAAGTCGAGAATTTTCAACAGTTCTTTGTCGAGTTCGTTGCAGCACACAAACAGATTTTCGGGTTTCAAGTCCCGGTGGATGATGGCGGGCTGGTGCTCATGGGCGACTCGTAGCCCTCGACACGCCTGAGATATCAGATCGATCGCCCTTGTAGCGGTTAATGGGGCTTCGCTCGCAAGAATGCGTCGCAGGTCGCGACCTTGGAGAAGATCCATGACCAGATAAGGGGTCCCGTCCTCGGTCTTCGTGAAGTCCCTGACCGATACAATGTGTTCGCTCTTGAGAGAGGAAGCAATGCGGGCCTCTCGGTGGAAGCGGGCATAAATCAAGGGATCGCGCACCAGCTCGGGATGAAGTATCTTCACGGCAAAACTGCGGTACTCACGCAAGCAGCGAGCCTCATAGACCGAGCCCATCCCGCCCTCACCGACCAGACGCTCTAGGCGTAAAGATCCCAACCGCTGCCCCAGACGGCCAGATTGTTTGGGCCGAGTGATCATTCGCGCGCGCGCCTTCCCCGTGTCTTGCGGAACTCTTCCAATACCTCGTCAGGCAGGGCCTCTAATCGGCGGTAGGCCTTTTGGCGTGAGATGCCGAGCTCACGCGCGGCCAATGCCACGTTCCCTCCGTGTAAACGCAACGCCTGCAACAACGCGTGTCGATCTTCCTCCCGCCGGAGTTCGGTCTCGTCCACGCTTCGAGCCAGCCCGAGCGCACGATGCTCCGCTACCGGCGGTGCCGCAGGGATGTCTGAACAACATTCTAACTTCCGGCACAGAATCCGATCGGGAAGATGGGACCGGCGAAGTTCCTTCTCTTCTTGTCGGAGCACCGCCATCTGTCGAGCGAGTTGTGCCAACTCACGCACATTGCCTGGCCAATCATACAGGCACAGTTGCTCGAGAAGGCGTGCATCGACAGCACGGGACTGTTCACCTCCCTGCTGCAACAGCTTGAGGAACAATCCTGGGGCATCCTCGTTTCGGTCGCGAAGGGGTGGCAATGAGATAGTCACGCCGTCGAGTCTTGCCCAGAGGTCTTTCCGAAAGCGATCTTGTTCTACTGCCGCGCGCAGTGATTCCTGAGTCGCCGCGATGATTCGTACGTCGATCGGAAGTGGCATTGATTCGCCGAGCGGAACGACAGCGCGCTGCTCCAGCGCCCGCAGAAGTTTGGCTTGCACGGCCAATGGGAGGTCGGTGATTTCATCGAGCAAAAGCGTTCCGCCGTTCGCAGACCGCAAATGACCAAGGCTTGCGCGGTCGGCACCGGTAAACGCCCCCTTCCTATATCCGAATAGTTCGCTTTCTGCTAGCGACTCAGGCAACGCGGCACAATTCACCGCAACAAAGTTGCCCACCCGACCACTCCACTCGTGGACAGCCTGTGCCACGCACTCTTTGCCGGTGCCTGTTTCACCTTGAATTACGATGCGGAGGTCGCTTCGTGCTGCTGCTTGCGCGTGTCGCAGAACACGCGCCAGTATGGTGCTGCCGAAAACCCCGCGCGAGAGCTCGCCGAACGGAACTTCGTCGTCGGCAAATGGCAGCGAAACCTGCCGTACGACCCCGATCCATTCTCCAATTCGCAGCACGTCGCCCGGTGATAACGACTCTTGCTCAATCCTGTGGCCGTTGATGTGTATACTGTTGCGGCTCCCGAGATCACGGATGACCCATAGTGGTCCGCGACGAAACATCTCGGCGTGGTGGCGAGAGATTTCAGGACCGGAAAGGACTACGTCACAGTCCGATGCACGCCCGACGAGCTGCCGTTCGCCACTGGCGCGTGTGACCGAAGTGGTTGGAACCGGGTAGGCCCAACGCACGCCAAGGACGCAATGCTCCCATACTTCAGGTCGCGTCGATAGACGCGGCTGAGTCGTATTGCTGCACTCACGAACGCCGGTCACGGTACCGCGAAGTGTAATCTCATCTTGTGCACCTTGTCCACGGACGATTGCGGATTTAGGAGAGCGAGAAACATGAGAGAAATATGTCAAATCTTCACAAGTGGACTGGCGCGCCATGCAGCAGCAGGAATTGCGAGAATGCGCTTGCGCGGATTTTCCACTGAATGCGCCATACCTTACCTCCAATGTTGGTTTTCAATGACCGCGTGCCCTAGCACCTATGGGAAATCCCATGCGCTGGTCAGATTGGACGCCCATTCGAAGCAGACGTTGTATGGCAACAGCAATCCGTCGGGGGCTCGAGTCCGTTTGGTACGCAAATTCTACGACTTGAAGGCCAGATGCCATGCATAGGCGCGACGCGTGAGTTGCATCTGTACGCCGCGTGACCGCCTCGGTGAAGTTCGTGTCACAGGTGGATGTACAAACGATTAACGGCGAATGAACAAATAACCTCGCGCACTGAGTGAAGCTGGAGCAAAACTCTGAGGGCGCTTCCGACCGCCCCGAGGAGCGCGCTACGGCCGCCAAGGAGATCGACACTAAGATTGCATCACTCTCCCCGAACGACCAGCAGTACGATGATGTCGCACGGCTGTCGAAGTCGAGAGCGAGCTAATTCCAATTGGTTCGCGGCATGGAGAGAACGACGCGCGATTGCCTGTATGCGGTGATTGTCCATAGACGGTCCCCTGTTGGATCGGCCGAGTAGCAGAGGCTCGCTGGACGCATTGCGATTGCTCTACTCGTCAGAA
>JBLNFG010000373.1:0-6300 GCA_050263495.1 Myxococcales bacterium
GTCGTCAAGTATCCGGCGCGATTGACGGCTTCGACGGTCTGATGCCGACCAAGGAAGAGCAACCCCAGATTCTCGGCGTATTCGAGGCCAGAAGCGATCCCTGCCGCGGAGTCATAAGTGAAGTATTTCTGGCCTTGCGGAGTGACGGCAATCAGCTTTCCGGTAATCATTCCAACGTAGGCCCAGCCACGCTGATCGACGTAGATTTTGCCTGCGGGAGCGCCTCCGAGCGTGATCGTGAAGCGATGTACGCCCGTGCGTTCGAGCACGTCGAACGTGCCTTGCCGACTAGCCACGTAAATCGTTCCGTCTGGAGCCACCGCGGGTTCGGCGGACAGGCTCGATCCAGCCCTCCAGAGAGGCGTTAGGGCTGGGTGAAGGCGCGGCGAAGCGCTCGCAGACGCGTATTCCGTCGGTGTATCGTGTCGGGGGTCTGGGACGCGTTCAGCATTGCTTTGGGTTGGTGGCGGCGCGGCCACGCCAGGGTGCAGTGGACTCGCGGTCAAAACGGCGCCCCAACGTGAAGGCGAGACACCAGGGTCGGTCTGCGTCGCATGACAACCTGATGCGAGCGCCGCGATCCACGCTCCAAGGGCAACCAGCCCGACATCCAATGGTCGACCCCCGTATCGGGATCGGCACTTCCGACGGTGCGGCTCGAGCATGCTGTGGGCCGATATGGCAGCCAACGACAGGATCCGGCAAGCCGAATATCGTCCGCTTTGCGATTTGAGCTCCCACTCTAGACGAACCCGGGATAGGTTCCGGCCGTGAAATGTCATGTCTTCGGGCTGACAGGCGGGTTAGGCGCCGGTAAGTCAACCGTGGCGACACGGTGGCGGTCACGCCGACTTCCTGTGTTGGATGCCGACGAGATCGCTCGCGTCGTCGTGCAACCTGGTCACCAAGGGCTCGAAGCCGTCGTCGCCGAGTTTGGGTCCGGGATTCTGCACGAAGACGGCACACTCGATCGCGCCAAGTTGGCGCGCATCGTCTTCAGCGATAAGGCCGCGCGAAAAAGGCTCGAAGACGTCACGCATCCCTTCATTCACGCGGCGCTCGAGGTCGAGGTACGGCGGCTCGAACTACGTGAAGAGCCCCTGGCCTGTTACGAGGCGCCGCTGCTGGTCGAGACCGAGCGGGCGAGCCTTTACCGGCCGTTGGTCGTCGTGGCCGCGCCAGAAGGCGATCAGGTCGTGCGTGCAATGCACCGCGACGGCGCCGACGAACACCAGGTGCAGGCGCGACTCGCGTCGCAAGCGCCGCTTTCAACGAAGATTCGCCTCGCCGATCACGTCATCGACAATTCGGGCGAGCTAGGGCAAACCATCGAGCAGGCAGATCGCGTACTCGACGCAATCTGCCAATCCTTCGAAATCGATCCCAGTCGGTACCCTCGCCCACCGCAAGACGCTGCCTGAGCTCACCAGTTCGCGGCCGCACAGGCCGAAATGCTCGGTGACCCTGTGGCGGCCGCGCGGGGCTCTAGTGCGCGAGGCGGGCTTTCGCGGCGGAGAGCGTGTTGTCGAGCAACATTGCGCGCGTCATGGGCCCGACGCCACCCGGTACGGGCGTAATCGCCGAAGCGACTTCCATGGCAGCCTTGGTGTCCACGTCGCCGCACAGCTTGCCGTTTTCGTCGACGTTCATGCCGACATCGATCACGACGGCGCCTGGCTTGATCCAATCGGCCTTGATCATCTTGGCTTGACCGATGGCCGCCACCAAGATATCGGCCTCGCGGCAACGCGTCGGGAGATCTTGCGTCTTCGAATGCGCCATGGTCACGGTCGCGTGCCGACCGAGCAACAATGCGGCCATCGGCTTACCCACGATGTTGCTGCGACCCACGACGAGCGCACGCTTGCCCGCGATCTCGATCTTGCTTTCGTCGAGCATCCGGATGCATCCGCGTGGTGTGCACGGCACGAGTCCGGGAAGGCCTGACCAGAGCGCGCCCACATTGACCGGGTGAAAGCCATCGACATCCTTCGCCGGATCCACGGCGTCCAAGATGAGCTGGGAACGCAGCCCTTTCGGAAGCGGCAATTGTACGAGGATACCGTCCACATTGGGATCTTGGTTGAGTTCGCCAATCAACCCGAGCAGGCTCTGCTCACTAATCGTTGCGGGCAGGCGGTGCACCACACCGGCGAACCCAGCCTCGAGTGCATCCTTTTCCTTGTTGCGGACGTAGACCGTCGAACCTGGATCCTCGCCAGCCAACACGACGTGCAACCCGGGAGCTCGGCCATGCGCCTGCCGAAACGCCTGAACTGCCGTTGCTGCTTCCGAACGCACCTTTGCCGCGATCGCCTTGCCGTCAATGATGGTTGCCGTCATGGGCCGGTCGCTACCAGACTTCCCGAACCGAGACCAGAGCCGAGTATCAGCCCGCCCCTTTTGCGCGAAAAACCGGCATTCTGCCCGCCTCACGTCGCGCTGGCAATTTGAACCACCGACGCAGCCCCGGCCCAGAGCGGCACGAGGACCTCACCAACCAAGCTCCCTCCAAGACTGACGGCGCGCAACGCCGGGGTACTCGTCGCGTCAACGTTCAGTAGAACAGTGATGCCGCGCTTGCCGGTTGCGATGGCGTCATCCGTGTAAGACACGCCGAGATCGAAGGCCATGCGCTCTGCTCCGACCATTGCGACGGTGACGCCCGCGAGCGGCGTGCCCCGCGGATTCGTGAAGCGGAGGATCACTTGCGCTTTCGTGGTGTCCAGCGTGACCATCGACGTCAAGCTGAGCCCCAGTGACTCCAAATCGCCACGACGAGCCAAGCTGATGACGACGGCCAAGGGCGATGCCGCCGACGAGGAATTGAAGGCCACGATGCCCGGCAGCAGATCGGCGCGGTTTTCAGGCTTCACGGCTAACCAGGCCGCACTCGAACGGGCCACCCTGGGTAGCGAGAATTCAGCGGCAAGTCCCTTGGTCACGCGCGGCGTCGCGTCCGGCATCAACGCCGTTACGGTGAAGTTGCCGGTTGCCGGCGCGGTGTTGGTTGAGGTGCCGGCTTCATCGAATTCGACAATCCTTCCCACGAGCTCGATACCCGCACCCGCAGCCGCGCTCGGGTTCGCGTCGACGGAGCTTGCCCCCGCGCTGCTCGCCCGCTTGATCGCGACGTCGGGGATACAGCGCGGCTCATTACAGAAGGGCGGATGTTCGTTGGGCTCACTCGTGCACGCGACGCCGAGTAGCAGCCAGTAGGTGCTCGTCGGGACTAAATGACGGATGCGACTGAGACGAGTGACGCGAAAGCCACCAAGGTCGAGCGCGAATGAGAAGTACCGAATGTTCATTACACCTTCCGAGAGGAACCTACGTGGCGAGGCTCGACGAACCGATTCTGATGGAACGAGGACAGCCCAGGCAAAAAAAAGCTCCCTTCACCTCGTTTTGGCGCGGGTGGTGCGCCCTCTGCCATGCACGTGCAAGGTGACCGCTGCCGCTGCGTTTGGCTGGAATGTTGCAGAAATCCGGGATCAATCTTTTGGCTTCGGCCATAGGTACTACCGCGTGAACTTCGGGAGCTCGCTCATCTTCGGGCGTAGAATGCTCGACCATGCTCGCCCTCTATCTCGACGAATCCCCGCGGCTCATTCACGACCACCCCGAGCCCCGGCGGCGTCCAGGAGAGTCGTTGTTGAAGATGCGGCTCGCCGGAATTTGCGACACGGATCTGCAGCTGGTGCGGGGCTACATGAAATACCGCGGCGTGCTTGGGCACGAAGTGGTCGCGGACGTCGTCGATACGGACAATCCAGATTTGGTTGGTCAGCGCGTCGTGGTAGACATCAATGCGAGTTGCGGCACTTGCGCGCACTGTATCGACGATGACGGGCACCACTGCGAGGCGCGCAGCGTGCTCGGCATTGCGGGCCGCGATGGTGCGCTTGCCGAGCGCTTCACGATGCCCGAGCGATGTCTCGTCGCGGTGCCGGCTAACGTCCCCGACGAGTGCGCGGTGTTTGCCGAACCCCTGGCGGCGGCATTGCACGTGCTCGACGAGATTGATCTCGAATGTGCGGAGCGGGCTATCGTCATCGGAGACGGCAAGCTGGGGCTCTTGGTCGGGATGGTGCTCGCGCAAGCACGCGTGCACGTAACGCAAATTGGGCGGCATCGCGAGAAGCTCGAGCTGCTCGTTCCGCATGGAATCACGACGGTGCTCGACGGTCCGTCCGTGGGCGAACTCGAGCGCGTACCCCTCGTCGTCGAGGCCTCAGGGAGTGAAACCGGGCTCGCGCACGCGATTCGCCTCGTGCAGCCGCGCGGGAAGATCGTACTAAAGACGACGATCGCGACGCCAACGACGCTCGATCTCTCGCCGCTCGTCGTCGACGAGATCGCGCTGGTTGGTTCGCGTTGCGGTGATCTCCGGGTTGCGATCGACTGGCTCGCGCGCGGCGTGCTCGATCCACGACCGCTCATCGCGGCGCGCTACCCTCTGAACCACGCCGAGGAAGCGCTCCACCACGCGGGCATGCGCAACGTGATGAAGGTGCTGGTGACGGCGAGCTAGACGGGAAGTGGAGGTCTTCCGACCTTCCGCTCTTCCTGTGCCATTTGCTCTGTTCATCGGACCACCGCGAGGCAGTTGCGTGATTTTTTCTCGCTAGAAGATTGAGGGTTTCTCAGTGCGGCCCCCCAACTCAGCATTCCCGATGAGCGGCTGCGCCGTCGCTTTGCGTGGCCGTCACTTGCCAACGAGCGGCTGCGTCGTCGCCTTACGCCGCGGTCGCTTGCACGGACGGCTTCTTTGCCGTCAAGCGACGGTGAATGAAGGCGGCGGCCGAGATCAGAACCACGCCGATCCACTGCGACGTGGACAAGCCGACGAGGCCGCCGCGGTCGTCACTGCGGAAGAACTCGAGCACGAAGCGGATGGTGGCGTAGGACGCGACGAACGCCAGGAAGACATGGCCGTCGTAGCGTTTCCGCGGGTGCAAATACAACATCAGAAACGCCGCGAGAGCGAATGCAGCGGCCGATTCATAGAGTTGCGAGGGATGGACGGGCAAGGACGGCAGCGACGGATTCGCGAGCAAGTGCAGCTGGGCTTGCTTTTCCGACGCGGCACTGTGGGCGGGAAACGAGATGGCCCACGGTGCGTCAAGTGGCGCACCGAAGCAGCACCCGCCGAGCACGCAACCTAGGCGGCCAAAGCCAAGACCCAAGGGGATGGCAAACCCTGCCATGTCGGCGGCTCGAAAGAACGGAAAGCGATCGCGTCGCAAGCGAAAGAAAGCGACGAGGCTCGCGCCGATGAAGCCGCCGTAATACGTGAGGCCCCCAGAGATTCCGGCCCAACTCCAGCAGTCGGCTTCCGCAGGTCGACACACCTGTTGTTGCGCGTCCCAAAGCCCGAGGGTTCCGTTTCGGCCGCAGCCGAGCCAATCGGGTTCCACGTGCCGCAGGCACTCGGCTTCGGTGATCTGCCATTTGACCTGCGATGGGTCTGTGCACAGGTGCACGTAGTCCCAAAAGAACCCGTCGAACAGGACGTGAGCGACACGCGCCCCGACGAGACCCGCGATGAGCATCACGATCCCGAGATCGACCACGACGTCGGGATCGTGCCCCAATCGCTTCGCCCAAAGCGCGCCGACGGCCGTTGCCAAGACGAATCCCGTAGCCAGCAACACGAAGTAGCTGGGGAAGGTCACATCGAAGAGCGTGAACAGGCGTCCGTGCATGCGTAGTTCTTCACGTGTGTCGCCCAACCCGCATTGGGCGTTGGGATCCGCGGATCAGTGTGTCGAGCCGGCGTCTGCGCTGACGGGCTCGAGCGAGGGCCGATGAGAGTCCGCGCGGTGTCGCTTCGCAAAGAGTACGTCGAGTGCCATGAGCCCCACGCCGATGCAGATGGCGATGTCCGCGACGTTGAACGTGGGCCAGTGATCCGTGACAGTCCAATCTTTGACGTAACGCACGATGAGGTGGTTCATCGTCTCGACCCACTTCGCCCGGTAGTCGATGAAGTCGACGACGCCCACGCGCGCGATGCGGTCGGAGAGATTGCCCAGTGCGCCGCCCAAGACCAACGGCAAACCCCAACGCAGGGCCCACTGCCCACGCTGGATCTTTCGGTACAGCGAGACGATGAAGGCAATCGCGACCACGCTGATGATCAGGAAGAATGGCCTGCGCACGTACTCGGGTGCGTCACCGAGCAGCCCCCAAGCGCCACCGCGGTTATACGCGAGGACGAAGGATAGTGTGTCTTTGACAACGACGATGCTGCGGTCGAGCGTCGTGAGCCGGCTGAGCGTGATTTCAGCCCACGCC
>JBLNFG010000374.1:0-13560 GCA_050263495.1 Myxococcales bacterium
TCGAGCCGGAATCTGCGCGCAGTCGGTACCAGACTTAAGGAATAACACGCGCTCAGCTTAGCAGACCATCGGAGAAAATGGCATTCGTGGGCAAGAGCCTGCCATCGCCCCATCAAGCCGCCGTTGTTACCCGACCATTCGCCGCGTAGCAGCAGATCCGAGGGACCCAATCGTCTCGATAGAATCGCGCTACGTCCCGAAATCTTGATCGCGCTTCCGTCCGACACGCCTGCACCAAGATCGCCTCGGTCCGATGTGGCCCGGGATGAGGTCGCATGAGCTGAAGAACTAAGTCGATGTTGGCTTTGCCGAGTCGAAGCGAGAATTGTCGTTTGCGTGATAGGACGCCAGCCAGAGTCATCGCGGTATCGGCATTTGTGCCGTCAACAGCGCGCCTGCTCGTGACGCGCGTGATACGGTTCACTCTTACCGATGCCTGCCTGCAATTCTCTTCGACAAGGTTCGTTCTCGGCCGTCCTAATGCTGCTGCTGAGCTGTGCCGCTCGACCGCAGCCCTCGACCTCGCCCCGTGTAGAGCCGCTCCCAAGTGCCGCCACAAGCCACCCCTCAGCCGAACCGAACGGCGTCGACGCACGGGCTACACGACTCTTGGGGCAGATGTCCCTCGATGAGAAGCTCAGTTACATCGGCGGAATCAACGAGTTCTTCATTCGCGGCATTCCGCGTCTCGGCATCCCGGAGATCAAACTCGCTGACGGTCCCGTTGGTTGCCGCAATTGGGGGGCCAGTACGGCTTACCCGTCTACAGTTGGTCTCGCTGCAAGTTTCGATCGCGCTTTGGCGAAGGAAATGGGGCGCGCCATGGCGCGTGATAGTCGCGCACGCGGCGTGCACGTCTTACTCGCTCCCGGAGTAAACCTCCAGCGCTCCCCGGTAAACGGTCGCAGCTTCGAGTACATGGGAGAAGATCCGATGCTCGCCGGCACCATGGCGACGGAGTTGGCGCAAGGGCTTCAGAGCGAGGGTGTGTTGGCCACAGCGAAACATTTCGCAGCCAACAACCAGGAGTGGGATCGCAACCACGTCAGCTCGGAAGTCGATGAGCGCACTCTACGTGAGCTCTACTTTCCCGCCTTCGAGCGGCTCGTCCAAGTGGGGCAAGTCGGCGCGGTGATGTCGTCTTACAATCTGCTCAACGGAATTTACGCCTCCCATGACCCTTGGCTGCTCAAGACCGTGCTCAAGAGGGAGTGGGGGTTCACGGGGTTCGTGATGTCGGACTGGCACGCCGTCCACGACCCTATAGGCGGTGCGCTGGGTGGGTGCGATCTAGAAATGCCGCGTGGGGAGCAGATGAGTCCTACAACCCTGCATACCCTGATCGACGCGGGAACCGTACCCCTTGCGGAGCTCGACGAGAAGGTATGGCGCATCTTGCGAACGTTGATCTCCGCTGGGTTCTTCGATCGTGAGCAACTCCGCAGAGACATTCCCTTGGATGATCCAAGCAGTCGAACAGTGGCACTCGAGGTCGCACGCAAGAGCTTGGTCTTACTCAAGAATGAGAACCACGCGCTTCCCCTCGACGCGAGCAAACTCCGCAAACTGGCACTGGTTGGACCCAATGCTGATCCGGCGGTAACTGGTGGGGCTGGAAGCTCCTACGTGACCCCGCTGCACGCCATCAGCGTCAGAGATGCCCTGAAGGTCCTAGGATCGGGGATTCAGGTCGCGTACCATCCTGGGATCCAACACCCTACGACCTTCAGCGCCATGGGCGCACGGGTATTCGCGGGAGCCGTCAAGCAGGAGATCTTCCAAGGCAAAGCCCTCGCAGGGACACCGGTCGACACTCGTAACGTTGACCGAATCGACTTCGATCCTGACGATGGCGTGTCGCCCGCAAATGGCGTGGGGCACGAGTCCTATTCGATTCGATGGACCGGAAGCGTCGAGTTACCCAAGGCCGGTAAGTACGATTTGATGACGAATGCCGACGACGGGATTCGTGTGTTTGTCGACAACCAGTTGTTGCTCGATGATTGGAAGGACCACGCCCCCACTACGACGCTCAAAACAATCCAGCTAACCAAGGGCCCGCATCAGATCAAGGTCGAGTACTTCCAAGGAACGCTAGGCGCCATCGCGCAGTTCGGAATTGGGCCAAGCGCGCAAGGACCGAGCGAATACGGGGCAGATACCCTCGATCAAGTCGTTAGCGAGGCCGATGCCGTCGTGGTGTGCCTCGGATTTGGTCAGCACGACGCGACGAACTCGCTTTCGCGCCAATACAATGCGTTCTGGCCTCCAGGGTGGGCACGGGACGCGAACCTGGTGGAGGGTGAGGACACGGATCGCAAGTTTGCCCTGGCGGACGCGCAACTTGCCACGTTGCGGCGAGTGGTCGCCAAGGGTCGACGTACCATCGTGGTCATGAACGCTGGTGGCGGCGTGGATCTCGAGGGATGGCTCGACAAGGTCCACGCGCTGCTCTGGGCATGGTACCCAGGGCAAGAAGGCGGCACAGCGATTGTAGAGACCCTGTTCGGCAAGCAAAACCCTTCTGCCAAGCTTCCGATCACCATGGCAAAACGTTACGCGGACCATCCAAGCGCGCGTTACTACAACCTCAACGAGGGTGGAAAGACGCCGTACGCGGAGGGTCTGTTCATGGGCTATCGCGGATTCGACGCGGCAGGGATCGCTCCAGCGTTCCCATTTGGTTACGGCTTGTCATACACGGAGTTCGCCTATAGCCAGGGAAATGTCTCGCTACGACCCGATGGCACCGTCGAGGTAAGCTTTTCGGTCAAGAACGTCGGAAGCGTGGCGGGTGACGAGGTCGCACAAATCTACGTAGCCCCCCCGCCCGATGCGCAACGACCACCGCAGAAGCTCGAAGGCTACACGCGCGTGAATCTCCAGCCCGGTGCCGAACGCCGCGAAACACTCGTGTTGCCACAACGCGCGTTTGCGTTCTGGAACGCTGGCTGGAAGATTGTCACCGGACACCACGCCATCTACATCAGCGGCTCATCGCGCGATCGGAAGCTGACTCTCGGTGTCGAGCTCTCAGCGGCGTACCTGGGCCGGTAGCTGGAGAAGGAAGGCTGACTACCTTACGCACCAACCGTCAAGACCGCAGTACGTGTAAAGTGGGCAGTCTTTGGCGCTGACGCATTGCCTCACGCAGCGGTTGGCGCTCACGATGCATACCATTTTCTCACCAAGCTGCTCAGTGCAATGCTCGTTGGAGCCGCAGAACATCGTGCACTGCCCGTCAATCAAGGGCCCCTGCGTCTCGCACGTAAGGTTGTCGATGCAGTCGTCATCCGTCTGACAGACAGCTCCAATATTCATATCCGAAACGGGCGCGTCCTTGTCCTGACACCCCACGAGCAGCAGGAAAGACGCAACCAAGAGGCCTAGATACGATCTGGATGCTGGATGTGCTGACACGATTACCTCTTCTCAGTAGCAGCAACGGACACAAAGAGAAAGCGCTGCAAATGCCAATCCGCTCTGCTGAAAAAATTGATTCGACGCTGAAAGCACCGCTCTTCTAGCCTTGGACACTCCCGTGCTCCACCTAGCTCTCGCTCGCCGATACGCCAGGGGAAACATCGCCACAGCCGCGTTTTTCCGGACATTGTCACGGGTAAAGAAAAGCGAGAATCGAAGTTCACGGTGAGACTAAATCAAATGCGAGGCTCGCCGTAGTCAAAATCGCCATGCCTATCCTCCGTCGTGTCGCGCCGCTGAACCCGAGCTATCGCGGAGTCAGCACCCGATCGTCTCCGGCGTACTACCGTCGAAAGTGTTGCAAAAGGCTATTCGCATCCGGTTACTCTGGTGGGATTCCCCCAATCTGAAGCGGCCTTCATCGTCAACGGCTCGCAACGCTCCACAATCACGAATGCTGCAGGCGTAACGCGGTCGACTCATTCCCGTAGTGCATTCGAAATGATGGGATGCACTCCGGAGGAGCCGTTGACTTCCGCTAGGTCTGGCGAATCGTGGAGGCGCCGTTGTTTTCGGCGGAAAGAACCCATCAGCGCGACGGAAGTCTCGCTGCCAGCACACTGAATTCTCTGAGCTGAGGGGTACTGTTCATTCGCGAACGAGTCGGACTTGGGACGCATACCCAGCCCAAGGAGGTCCGTGGTGCGCGATCGGGCGCGTAGCGACTGGTCCGAAGGTCACATCGCTTCGACGGGTTGCGCTACTAGGCGAAAAGCCCGGGTTACGAGCCAACGGCCCGAGGTTTCGAACCGGGTCACGAAAAAACTTTGAACAGCGAGCGAAGCTCCGGGCACGACCCGTTGGCTTTCGCAATCACCGAACCTCGAATGACCTTTGCTCCGTTGGCGCGTGGTTCTCGTGAGGACGTGCCTGAGTGCGAAGCCATCACCCTGGCGAGGAATTTATCGTGCGACGTGTTGGATCGCTTCACACTGTCTTGCTCGTCCTGCAACTGCTTCCGTTGCTCGCTGCCACTGCCCAAGCTGAGCAGGGGACAACACCGAATGCAGACACCGCGCAAGAGCTCGTTTTACCGCAACTCCTTCGATTTATCGAAGCAAGCTGGCCGTCGGACGAGCCGCCGCGCCCCAGCATCTCCGTGCTGTTGGACGTGACCATCGACGAACAGGGGAGAGTGACCAAAGCGGTCGTCCTCGAGTCGGCTGGTAATCGCTTCGATGCGGAAGCGATCTCCGCGGTCGAGAGGTTTGAGTTTGCTCCGGCCCTAAAGGGATCACAGCCAGTTCCCGCTCGAATCCGCTATCGTTATGCGTTCTCGGAGCCCAAACCGTCCGCACCTGCCAACGATGCCGCGACGGATGTCGCGGCTCCGTCAAGCGATGCCCCTGCGGAGCCCAAGGAGACCGGCAGCCCCAGAAGTGCCCCCACGCCTCCGCAGGGACTTGTCGCGCCCAATCCCCCTGCAACGGAAGCGGATGCGCCCGAACCCGTGGAAGACGAGAGTTACACTGCGGTAGCCGAGATCGCTGCTCCGCCGCGCGAAGTGACGAGGCACACCATCGATCAACAAGACCTAATGAAGATCCCAGGCACTTCGGGCGACGCGTTGCGCGCGATCGAGGTCATGCCTGGCGTGGGCCGCACCAGCATTAACTCGGGCGACCCGATCTTGCGCGGCGCAGCGTGGAACGAGAGTCGCTCTTACATCGAAGGCAGTACGGTGCCCCTCCTCTATCACTTCGGCGGCGTCAAGAGCGCGTTCAATTCGCGCCTGCTGACGCGAGTCGATCTCTACCCCGGCAACTACGGCGCGAGCTTCGGTCGCGGCACGGGTGGAGTAGTGTCGGCAAAAATTCGCGACCCCATGCGCGACCGATTTCACGCGTTGGCAGAAGCGAGCGTCATCGACAGCATGGCCTTGATCGAGACGCCCATCGGTCCTGATGCAGCGGTTGCTTTCGCTGCTCGTCGCAGCAACATCGGCTTCTTTTACGATGCCTTTGCGCCAAAGAGCAGCTTCAGTGTCGCGGCCGTCCCCACCTATTACGACTACCAGGCACTCGGCTGGGTGCGATTGCATCCTCGTCATCAGCTGCGCGTCATGGCGTACGGCAGCCGAGACTCTCTACACCTGGTATTCGCAAACCCAGCCGATTTCGATCCCGGTATGCGCGACCAGGTGGACTTCGCCGTGGGCTACCATCGAGTTCAGGCGGCGTTGGACAGCGAATTGTCGCCCCGACTGACGCAACACGTTCAGTTGACGTACGGCTACACGACGATGCGGCAAATGCTCGGTGCGAACCGCGCGGAAATGAGGGAGCACGGTCTCATGTCGCGCGGCGAGTGCAACCTGCGGACCTCGGATCGGGTGCGGGTGAACGTGGGGTACGATCTCGAGCTGCTGACCATCTCCGGATATTACATTGGGAATCGCCCGCCACAGGCCGAAGGCGAGGTCATGAACGGCAGCATGTCGACCGAGGCGGTTGTGGATCTGAGCGATCTCGATCGCATCAAGGCGGTCCGACCTGGCGCCTATGCGGAAATCGAATGGCGACCGCTGGTCCCGTTGCTAGTCGTGCCGGGCGTGCGCGTCGACTACTACAGTGATCAAGGCGCGTGGACGGTCGATCCGAGACTGTCGGTGCGTTACGACATCAGCGAGCGCTTCAGTGCCAAATGGGGGTTGGGCATCTACTCGCAGAATCCGATGTACTACGAGCTCTTGCGGGGCATCGGCAACCCGAAGCTCAAGCCGTACCATGCGCAGCAGTACAGTGTCGGGATTGAGCATCGACCGAGCGCTGCCTTGACGTGGGGCTTGGAGGGTTTCTACAAGCAGCTGTATGACCGCGTCGTTTCGACGCCGGGCGGGCAAGCACCGTACTTCTCCAACCACGGCATTGGACGAATTTACGGAGGAGAATTGTTTGCGCGCTACACCGGTGAACGTCTGCGCGGTTGGCTGGCATACACCCTGTCACGCAGTGAACGGCAAGATCGCGGTGAGCCCTGGCGTCTGTTCGAGGCAGATCAGACGCACATTTTGGCGTTGACTGCGACGGTTCCGCTGGGCCGAGGTTGGGAGATCGGAGGTCGATTCCGTCTGACGAGCGGCAACCCTTACACGCCGATCAGCTCCGCAGTCTACGACGCGAACACGGGTGTGTACCAACCTGTCAACGCGCGTCCGTTTAGCGCTCGAAACCCGATGTTTCAGCAACTTGATCTGCGCGTAGAAAAGCTGTGGCAATTCAAGCACTGGAACCTTGCCACGTACCTAGATGTCCAAAACGCGTACAACGCAAAGAACTATCAAGGCTTCGATTACAGTTACGATTACCAGAAGCGGGAACCCATCGCTGGCCTGTCCTTGGTTCCCAATCTCGGCGTGCGAGGTGAGCTATGACGCGTAACACGACTTCTGTTTTTGTTGGTTGGCTCGTCGCAATTACGCTGACAGGCTGCGGCGATCCGCTCGTTGCACCAGAGCTGATCGTGAACGACCGTATTCTCGGCGCTCGCGTCGAGGCTGGGACGGATCCCGTGCGCGCTTGGCCGGCACCTTCCGAAACGGCAAGAGTGCGATGGTTGTTGGCCAGTCCCGAAGGCGCACCTCTTATGAATTGGGCGTTTTCGCTATGCCTTGGCGAGCCGGTAACACGCGGCTTGCCCATCTGTGCGGGCCCAAGCTTCGCCCAGTTCGTCAGCCCCACGCCGAGTGCGGAAGAGCCATCCTTCGAATTCGTCATGCCGGACGCCGGCAACTTCGAACAAGGGGAGCAAGTGGCCGTCAGCGGTGCGTTCTGCAAGAGCGGCGTACCTCTGAGCGCCGATACCAACATCACGACTTCGACGACGCGCTGCCCCGATCCCGCCGAGCGTCCCCTGTTCACGACCTTGACAATTCCAACCGCCGTCAAAGGTCACACCAACGTGAACCCGTCGTTCGCTCCGGTGGCAATCGATTTCGACGGCGTCACGTGGCCCGGTTGGACCAACGCCGAAGCGACGGCAGCGGAGTGCTCCGACACCAATCTCACCTGGCCGAGAGTGCCAGCCGATGGGGCACGCCATGAACTCGAACTCACAGTCCCTGAGGAGTTGAGTGAGGCGTTGCCGGTCGTCACTTCCCACTCCACGGCGCGCGAGTCACTCGTGGTGTCACATTTCGTGACCGCTGGCGATCTGGAACGGGCCTACAGCTCCGTCGATGACAGCGCCCCTACCGCAAAGGTGCGCCTTTCGTGGAACGCGCCAAGCGGGGGAATTGGCAGCGCTCAACTCGTTCGGTTCTACTTCGTGCTCCGCGACGGGCGGGGTGGAACGGATTGGACACGCCGCTCCCTGTGCGTGCTGCCGTAAGACTGCGACTGCGACTGCGACTGCAAAACACATTGTTGACCTATCGACTTGTAAGGAACCCATCATGAATATTCAGCGCACGCTCAATGCCTTCACCCATCTTGGAACCGAATGGATTCTCTGGTTGCTCGCTGCCCTCAGTGTGGCCGCACTGGCGATTATCCTCGAACGCAGTGTCGTGCTTGCGTTGTCGCGCGACGATCAGCAGAAGCTTCAAACGAAATTGCGCGACCTACTCGCGGGCGGTCGCGTCGAAGAGGCGCGGCACTTACTCGAACAATCCCGTTCGTTCGAGGCCCGAATTGCCGCGGTTGGGTTGCTTGCCGACGGCCCCGCCAGCGCAGAGGAGCGCATGCTTTCGGAGAGTCAGACCGTTCGCTTGGAGATGGAGCGGAGCTTGACTTACTTGGGCACCTTGGGAAACAACGCGCCGTTCATTGGACTCCTGGGTACGGTGATCGGCATCGTGGGAGCGTTTCATCAACTCGGAAGTGGGATGGGTCAGGTCTCGGCGGGTCTGATGAGCCAGATTGGCGAGGCCCTCATCGCGACGGCGCTCGGCCTCGTCGTCGCGCTGCCCGCAGTGGCGAGTTACAACCTGTTCCAACGCATTATCACCGCGCGCATCGGGCGAGCCGAAGCACTGGCCCATGACGTGCTCGCCTACTTCAAGGCGTGCCTCGAAACCAGCTCAATTAGCGGCCGTTCTCTGGTGGCGGAGTAAACCCATGGCATCCTCGAACCAACAGCGCGGCGAAGCCATTACCGGCATCAACGTGACCCCTCTCGTGGACGTGGTGCTCGTTCTGCTCATTATCTTGATGGTGACGGCGGGATACATCGTTTCAAAGACCATTCCCGTCGATCTGCCGAAGGGCATGACCGGCGAAACCACCACCCTGACTCTCGCCATCACCGTCGACAAAGAGGGCAAGACGTACCTGGACGCAGAGAGCGTTTCAGAAGACGCCTTGAGGCAACGCGTCCGACAGGCCCACGCGCGCGATCCCGAAACCCGCGCGGTCATCGCCGCGGACGGATCTACGGCTCATCGCAAGGTTATTTTCGTCATCGATCTATTGCGACAAGAAGGGGTTTCGCGCTTCGCAATCAACGTACAGCCCGAAGAGATTGCGAGCAGGCCGTAGGCAAACTGCGACGGCAACTGCAAACTGCGACGGCAACTGCAAACTGCGACGGCAAACTGTGATGCGTTTGATGACGGTTGAGCACCGACCACGGACGGAAGAATTGTCGTGAGTCGGGTATACGGAGAGGCAAAGGATGCACTTCACTTCCACGATTTCTGCGCTGGGATGGCTACTGAGTCTCGGCATTCATGCTGGCGTTGCGGCTTGGCTACTCGAGGCAAAGACCGAGACGCGCAGACCTCCGCCCCCTTCCCTCGTTTCCTTCACCGTCAGTGCCAAGCCCAAGGCCGCGACACCGTTGCCTCCGCCGCCGACTCGACCCACGGCTGAAGCGCCCATCCGCGCTATGACGCGAGCGGCACGTCCGGCGTCAGATTTGCCGCCCAAGGAGGCAAGCGCAAAGCCCGCAGCCCCAACGCCGGTCGATCTAACGGGGGTTACGCTCACCGGCGGCGATGGTGCCGCCTGGTCGAGCGTCACCGGCAACGGTCAAAGCATGAACGCTCCCATTCAACCCACCGTGACCGCGCCACCCAAGCCCATCAGTCCGAGTCCTTCGGATGCAGTGGGTGCCAAGCCCGAAGTACCGGTGGTAGCACTGCGCGATCTCGCGGCAAAGCCGTCACCACCCGCGTTGAACAACCAGTTGCTGGCGAATTATCCGCCAACGGCGCGCCGCCAAGGGTTAGCGGGAACGGCTAAGGTATTGGCCCGCGTCGAGCCCGATGGCGTCATTCGCCAGGCGCAAACCCTTTCCGAATCGAGTGCTGGGTTTGGTGCGGCGTGCAAACGGACCTTGATCGGATCCAAGTGGTCACCACCGCGCGATCGCTCAGGCCGAGCCGTCGTGACCCAAATTCATTACACTTGCGACTTCCGCGTCGAGGGTTCGTGATCGCGACCATTGCCTCGACGGGCTGGCCGCGCCAGACTTGCGCCCGCCAATCTTGGCATTCGAGCCAAAATTTCCCGAAAATGGTCTCACTTGAACGATCGGGCGCCCTTCGGGCACCTAGGGACGTGATGCGAATCCGAGCCAGAACCATCCCCATCGCTTGCCTCCTTTGCCTGCAAACGGGGCTCGGCTATGCACAAGCCGCATCAAGCACGTCGCCCGCTAGCCCGCACGCGGTGAGCGCCCCAGCATCGCTTTTCGTCGAGGTCGTCCCGGGACGGAGCAATCTCGATCCCGAAGCGGTACGCGTCGCGATCGGACAGGAACTGGGCATTTTGACCACGCAGGTCCGCACTCCACAGACCCTTGGACGCGTTCACGTCGAAGGCATCGCGGGCAGCAATGTCGTCGTGAGTTACGAGTCAACCGATGGCAACACGAAGCTCGAGCGCCGCGTCGCGTTGCCCGTCGATGCGAGCCGTCGAGCCCTCGTCATCTCGTGGGTGACCGGAAATCTGGTACGCAATGAGGCGAACGAAATCTTGTCGGGAATGAAGGAACCCGCGACGGCAGGTGAGAGCGCAATCGCAGACGAGAACGCGACGTCTGCGCCAACGGACGTTGCCGCGCCGACCCAAACCAAAAAAGAAAAGACTGGCACCACTGCAGCTTCCGCGGCGGCAGAGTCGCGCGCGCCCGTTGCTGCACGACCGGTTGTGGTGTCACGTCGAGGCTTCCGCGTCGCGGCATCGCAGCCCGTCGAGCCTGCCGAGCCTGACTTGGGCGCCATACGCGTTGGGCAGGTGTCGCTGTTCTCATCCACGTTGGCGTTCCCGCAGGACGGCCCCTCGCATCGCTATGCCCTGAGCTTGGGCGGCCTGTATAACCACATCGGCGGTTTGAGCGGGTTTGGCGTCGGGTTGGGCGTGGACCGCATCGAATACGGGGCACGCGGCGTACAGATCTCGACGCTCTGGGCTGACGGCAACGATCACGCTGGCTTCCTCGTAGCGAGCATCGGGACCCGTGGGCGCGGTGATCTCACCGGGACTGAGATGGCGGGATTAGTCACATGGCGTTCGGGCTGCGTCGTCGGTGCGCAGCTCTCCATGGGCTGGGCGAGTGCCGAAAGACCCTGTAGACAGAGCGGAAGCGCGCCGCAACGCGCGTCAACCATGACCGTCACTGGGGCTCAGATTTCGGGACTCGTCTCATCGACTCGAGGTGGCTTCAATGGAGCGCAACTCTCGGTCGGCGCGGCGATCGCTACGGGATCGAGTACGGGCTGGCAGTCGAGCGGTGCCATCTCTTACGCGGGTTTGGGTTTGGACGGCGTGCAAACGTCCGTTGGCGTAAACGTCGTGCGCGGCGAGATGCACGGACTGCAGCTATCTGGCGCTATGAACTATGCGTCACCGTTGAACGGCGCCCAGCTCAGCAGCGGCCTCAATCTGGCACAAGACGTCACCGGATTGCAGTTGGGATTGGTCAACGCGGCACGCGATGACCGCGGCCTGCAGCTGGGTCTGGTCAATATTGCGCGTGACGCTCACGGCTTACAGCTAGGGTTGGTCAACATCGCGAGCAAAAACGATGGCCTCGCGCTCGGGCTGTTCAATTGGGCTGAAGGGGCGCGCGTGCAACCGACGTATTTCTTCCAGACACCGGGCTATCACAACCTCGGATATCGAAACCTCTCGGGGCACGCGATTGGGTCGATCAGCTTCGGCTACGACCCATCCAAGGAGTATGCGCGCACGCACTTTTCCGTGGGGGCACGCACGACACTCGATCGCTTTGGTTTCGGGATCGAGACCGGCTATGGGTGGGTACTCGAGAAGATGAACTCTGGTCCGACGGATCGCGCCCACGAGATCGATCTGGTTGGGACAGTGACAGTGGAAATTGTGCGAAACCTCGTCAGCTTTTACGGCGGTGCGGGTGCAGCACTCCCAGTGGCCGGGGTTGTTGCGGTCGAGCCGCACGGCCTGGCCCAAGCCGGAATCAGCCTGCTTTAGCGAGATCCATGGCTCCTTTAGCGGTTTCTGAGGTCTCGCTTGAACGGTGGAAACCCATTGGGGCACCACCCTTCTGTAATGGACGTCCTCTGCCAGCTTCCGAACCGCGATGGTGGCCTTCTGGGGTCAACAATCGGTTCGGATCTGCGCCAACGCCGGGAGGGGCTGCTATGACCACGGGCGAATTGGCATTGATGGACTACGGCGTAGCAGACGCGCTGCCCGATCCCGAAGCGGATCTACGCGAGCGCTTGTGTAATGGAGAAATTACGGCGGTCGGTGATGCGTATGATCGTTATCACCAGCAGGTGCGTGCGTTTGCGCGCAGGCTTGTCGGTGACGACGCGGCCACGGAGGATCTGGTTCAAGAGGTGTTTGTCACGTTACCGTCAGCAATCCGACGTTTTCGCGGCGAGTCTTCACTCAAGACCTTCCTGCTGTCGATCGCCGTCAACCATTCGCGCCACCACGTGCGAGCGGCAGCACGCCGCCGCAAGGCGCTGCAGAACCTCGCAGACTCAACGGCCTTCGACCAGCCCACGGATCGTCACGATCCGGAGTTCTTGGCGCGCCGTAAGCAATTGGCCGAACTACTGCAACGTGCACTCGACGAATTGCCGTTGGATCAACGGGTGGCCTTCGTACTGTGTGAGGTCGAGGAACGCCCATCCCCAGAAGTGGCGAGTATCGTAGGGGCCCCCGAAGCAACCATTCGCACGCGACTATTCCACGCCAGAAAGAAGCTGCGCACCTACCTAGAGCAGCAGGGAGTGACGTCATGAATGATCCGCTAGCGGACGTCACCCGAGCATTGAGGGAAACCACCGACGGAGAAGAGTCGGGTGCTGGCCGCTTCACGCGCGCTCGAGTACTTGCGGCGGTACGCGTTCGGAGGCGTCGCCGTGTACTCAACGTGACCTTTGGGATCCCACTTGCCGCAATCCTCATCGGTTCCGGTGCCTGGGCTGCCTCAGGCGAAACCTTCCCGGTATTCGTGCAACGGGTTTCGTCTGCCTTGGGTTTGAGTCGCACTACCGACGATGCACCAACCAAAGGCGCCCCACATTCGCCTGCGCGCGCAAAGGCCGCGGTTGCGCCGCCCAAGACTAGTACCGCGACGGACGTCGACGCCCTCGACGCTGGCACCACGGCGCAGACCGAAGACGCGCCGGAACAACCTCCAGAACCGTCCATGACGCCTCCCAGAACGCCGGAGATGGTCAGTGGGCAAGCTGCCGCGGCAACGAGCGTTAGCCCGCGCGCCGCGGCATCAACGCCTCGGGACAGTGCCGTTACCGAACGTGAGCTTCGGCTGTACGAGAACGCTCACCGCGCTCACTTCGTAACGCGCGACTACGGAGAAGCGCTCACCGCGTGGAACGAATATCTGAAGCAGGCTCCGCAGGGTCGGTTTGCTGTCGAAGCCAGTTACAACCGCGCGCTGTGCTTGGTGCGGCTTGGCCGTACGAGTGAAGCGCAGCGAGCGCTCACGCCGTTTGCTCATGGCGTGTACGGCGGTTATCGCAAGGCCGAAGCGCAGGCGCTGCTAGAAAAGCTATCGGGCTTCTCCCAGCCGTGAGGATCTGCGTCACTCGAACCAACCTGCTAGTAGCGCGATTCAATTGAATTGATGGGTCCTACGGACCCGGCCGCTACGCGGCCATCGCGCTACTAGTTTTGTTCC
>JBLNFG010000375.1:0-2669 GCA_050263495.1 Myxococcales bacterium
CTTCTGAAGATTGAGCTGCGTCTGTTCGAGCACCGTCGAGCTCATCTCCAACCGATTGAGCAACATACCTGCGCGGGAGCGTTCACGTTGGACTTGGTCGTGAGACTCCTGGACATCACCCAGCATCGCCCGGACCCCAGCGGAATCGTTGGCTTCGAGTGCGCTCGCGAGCGTGCGGAGGGTAGCTACAATGTCGCGTCCTCCAACGGCCGTAAAGGCGCGGGCGCCACTGACACTGACGCCGACGGGCTCGCCGACGCCCAGGTCAAGCAGCTGTTCGGCGTCGTTTGCTTGGAACTGACCGGAGCTGTCGAGCGTGGCGGTGTCGGTAAGTGTTCCTGAAAACAGGTAGCCGCGAGACCCCTGAGTGTTCGCTAGACTGATCACCTGCTTCGTCAGCTCGCTGACCTCGAGTGAAAGTGCCTTGCGGTCGTCCGCCGAATACGTGTCATTACTTCCAGTCATGGCGAGTTCGCCAATGCGCTGCAGGATCTCGCCAACCTGCGACAGCGTCGATTCGGCCGATTCGACGTCGCCTTGAACCATATCCAGGTTGCTCTGCTGAGCCTCTACCTTGGACAAGCCAGAACGAATTCGCGATGCCTCCGCTGCAGCCGCAGGATCTTCGGAGGGATTGTTGACTCGCTGCCCGGTGGTGGCTTGGTTCGCCACCTCCAAGTAGTTGGATTGTAGGCTCGAGAGCCTTCGGTTGATCAAATCGTAACGAATAGAATCTGTGACTCTCATCGACCCACCCTAGCAATCAATTCTTCGAGTAAAGCGTCTACGGTGCTGATCACCTTGCCGGCTGCCTCATAGGCACGCTGGTAGCGCTGCAAATTGACCATCTCTTCGTCAAGAGACACTCCACTCAATGCCTCGCGTGTGGTTCTTACTTGAGCAAAAATGTCCTGGCGCAGCTCAAGGTCGGAATGCGCTCCGGCGCGTTTGGTTCCCACGAGCCCCACCAGATCCCCATAGGCCTGCGCGGGCGTGCGCTTGCCAAAAATGTTGGTAGTTTCAGCGAGCCTACCAAGCAGGACCGCGTTACCTGACCCCCCCGGAAGGTTTGAGAGGCTATCGGAAGCGGCCAGCGCGTCCGGGTTCCCAAGAATCTGTCGACTGACGCGTAGCGTCCGCGCCGCCCCTTCGCTGGTTGTCCCGACGTCGAAGACGTCCAACGTCGTCGATCCGTCGAGACCGACACCCGAGCGGTGCTGAGTGTTGATGGCCGTAGCAACATCGAAGACGAACTCGTCGAACTTCTTTGCGACCTCGAACAGGTCCTCGTCGCGAGCTTCCTTGATGCCGGCGAGCTTCCCACCGGAAACGCCGGAGGTAATGTCGATAGCGGCAGTCCCACCGCGGCTGGCAAGGATCTGGAGCTGGCCATCGCCATCCAGCCCAACGCTCAACGTGCGCGCATGCGCTCCCTCAATCAAGGTCATGCCGGCGCTTTGGACGAGGATGCTTCCGTCTCCCGCCTCCAGCGTGCGCACGTCAATGATCTCGGATAATCCCAGTATTTTGTTGTTCAGTTCATCGATCAAGTCCGAGGCGTCTTCACCCGACTGCCGAGCGCGCACGATGCGGTCATTCAGTTTGGCGATCTCTTGCGCACGTTGGTTGGCCTGTTCAGCCGACTCGCGGCCCCTCGTCAGCATTTCGAGTCGCTGCTCGGCAAGCTGATCGCCCACCTGACGTGTTTGCGTTGCGAAGACGTCTAGCTTGTCAAGAACTGCAGCACGGGTAGCCGAATTGGTGGGCTGCGCCGAGAGCTGCTGAAAGGATTGGTAAACAGCATCGAGTGAAGTTCCAATGCCCGTGCCATCAAGGTCGTTGAAGAGAGCTTCAATGCGTTCGAGTTCGCTGTCGTATTGCGAGGCAGCACTGTTACCGGAGTTGGCTTCAAAGAAACGGCGATCCGCATATGCGTCGGTCGCGCGGCGCAGGCCTTGGGCTTCAACGGAACCGGTGGTTTGGGTCCCGAGCGCACGCGTCTGGATGACCGCTTCACGCCGCACATAAAGTGGTGTGTTGGCATTCGCGACGTTCTGACCAGTCACATTCAACGCGTAGGACTGTGTGGTCAGTGCGTCGCGCGCGGTATTAAGCAGACTGGTCAGTCCCGCCATGGTTCACCCCCGCAAATCAAGACGACTCCGTTCGACCGTGGATCGACCGGGCGCGCCGCCGCGTAGAAGGCGGGCATCTTGTATGCCGAGTGCGTTCTGGAGCAAGTCGCGCGCATGCGCAAGCAGGATCAGGTTGTGTCGTTGGCTATTGCGAATAGACCGCATGCGTTCTTCGTGCGTGGGCGTGAGCTCCTGACGACGGGACGCAAGCAGTTGATTGAGTCGGAGCTTTGCAGCGGCGGCCTGCTCAATCTGGTCGGATTCCATGTGGGTCACTGCGTCTCGTTCGCTGTCCAGGATCTGCTTGAGTTCTTCGAGCAGTTGGTCGAGCGTCAAATTGCATTCGGGGTCCTGCATGGTGTCTCCCGTGTATCCCACCGCGCCGCATTCAAAGAGCGGTGTAGGCTAGTACCCCGAATCTTTTGAAGTGATGAGTGCTACCGAGGTGAGGGGTACTAGGAATTCGCGCAGCGAATTCGGGTTTGGGCGAATGCCCAACGGAACAAACCTAGTAGCGCGATGGCCGCGTAGCGG
>JBLNFG010000376.1:0-4689 GCA_050263495.1 Myxococcales bacterium
ATTGGTGACACGATCCACCGAAAGGATGGTCCTCGGGACCAGTACTCGGCTATCGCGCTACTAGCCTCGGCGGCCCGCGACGATTGTCTCCACCACCATGACTGGTCCGGCGCGGCGTTGCTGTGCTTGCGTCGCGCTGGGGCTATGGCGCCGCGCAGCCGTGAAGAGCGTTTAGTTTTCTCGCCCCTGTGTTTGCGCGGCTACAGGGACACAGCGTAATCTGAGATTCGAGCAACGCGTTCACTAGCTGTTCAACCATCGCATTTGCGCCGACGGCCTCGTCGAGGAGATAGGGTGGCGTGCCCGTCTTTCCGAGCGACGCGTAGCCCACATGCAAGCGCGAGTACCCCGCTTGTGACGGCGAACTTCCATCGATCTCTAAGAAAGGCAAAATTCGTTCATGGAATGTCAGGCCATAGTAGACGCCGGAGCGGGGGTCGAGCAATGATGATCAGGAAATTTACCTCCGGAGCCTGCTCCGTGATGCTTTACTCGGGCTACGGTACATGAAGGCTGTCACTCACACGTCTGATCCACCGGTGCTGCGCTGCCGCGGCGAACGAACCCGCGCACCCGCTCCTGGCGCTCCGCTGGAGCGCATTTCAATCGAACTCTCCCGACATTGCAACCTGCGATGTCTGTACTGCTACTCACAAGCTTCCAGTGTCGATCCCGGCGGTTTAACAGACGACGAGACGCGCCGTATCGTGGCTGAAGCCGCAGAGCTTGGTTCGTGCTTGGTCTCGATTGTGGCCGGTGGCGAGCCATTGTTGCGCAGGTCGGTAACCGAGCAAGGGCAGTCACTTATCGATTACTGCAACGAGCTTGGCTGCTACTGCTATTTTTACACTAACTGCACCCTCGTGACTCCAAAGGTTGCTGCATTCCTCCGAGAACGTGACGTGTCAGTCGTGGGGAAACTGAACAGCCTGCGGGAGTCGGTCCAGGACGAACTAGTAGGTATACGAGGGGCCGCGAAGCGAATATGGAATGGAATTGATGCGTTGCTAGAGGCTGGCCTAACGACGACGCGCCCATCGCGATTAGCACTCGAGACGATTGTCTGCCCGCTTAACTACGAAGAGATTCCGACGTTGTGGCACTGGATGCGCACACGCAACGTGGTGCCGGAGATCGAGATCCCGACTTTACACGGCAGAGCCCTCGAGCACTTACGCGACATAGCCTTCGAACCTTCGGAGGCACCGCGCAAGTACGAAGCGCTGTTCGACGAACTGGCACGCATCGATCGTGAGACTTACGGATTCCAATGGAACCCGCATCCACCCTTTCCGGGCGCCTCTTGCCGCCTCTTCGAAAACAATTGCTACATCAACGCGCAAGGTGGAGTGCAGCCTTGCGCAGGGGTGGACAGCACCATTGCGAGTCTAAGGGTTGGCAGCTTCGAGCACACCGGACTGCCCTTGGCCACCGTCGTCACACTGCCTGCCTTCCGTGCGTTGCGTGAGGTGCGGCAACGCGTTGCGGCCCCCTGTCGTGATTGCGAGCTGCTAACAGAATGCTACGGCTGTCGCGGCGCAGCCTATCAGGCAACGGGCGATATCTTTGCAGCAGACCCCGTGTGCTGGCGTAGCAGGCAAACCCGGACGGCCGCGCCTTGCGCCAGTCGATGTCAGAGCCCGGTAGACTGCCCGAGTCGGACGCCTTAGGGACAGAATTGACCAGATGAAGCAAGCATCAGGCGTCGGCGATTTGCGGATTTCCGGGTTACGCTCGGCGGCGGTGTACTGGGCTGCGTCAACCTACTGTGAACGAGTGCGGACTGGGTATGGACCCATCCGCTTTGGTTTCAGCCTCGCGAAGTGAGATAGAGCAACATGTACTTGCCGGGTTCACGCACGCTGCGGAGCATTTCCTACGAAGCCACAGAACCATTGCGCTTGAGCGCTCAACGTCTGGGAGTACCGGTTCTGGCTGACAAGCTGCGCCGCGCCACGCTTTGCGCTTATATTGCTGCCAGGCACCGCTCAATCGCTAATCGCTCCTTCTCGGATGCGAGCCTTGAGTGGGCAAGACTCTGTCTCGAGCTATCGGATAAGAGCGGGTACTTCTTCTGCCCGAATTTGGTATCCAACGAGAGTGAGTCGCTCGATGCAGCGGCGCAGCTGAGTGCGCTGCCCGCCGGGCTCGTGCAGCTTGGGGTGGGCCCCGAAACCATGCTCACGTATTTAGGCCTAGGGCGGGCGCCGCTAGCGTTTGTCGTCGACATTCGGCGAGACAATGCCCTCTTGCATTACCTCTATCGTGCGGCATTTGCCGAGTCGTCTACGAGAACGGAATGGCTCTCACTGTTACTCGCGCGGCCGTACGATCGCGCTTGCGACCGCGGTGAAGTGGCAACTATTGAGGACGTGTTGGGTTGCGTAAGTAGCTGCAAGCCCACCGCTCGCTCCTTCGAAGTAGCCCAGCGTCGGATAACGCGAGCTCTCGAACAATTGCCACCGTTCCTTTTGCCACTCGACAGCTATCGTATGCGGCAGATTCACCGTCAGTTCTGGCGGCACGGTCTCGAGGTCAGTTTCCAGATCGAAGGTCCTCGATTCCGACAATATCCGAACCTGGCGACACTGCTTTGCGCTAGGGGCCCAACCGGTGAAGCGTTGGGGTTTCTTGCCGATGAAACCGTGTTTCGTCGGATTCAGGCGCTAGAGAGCGCAAACGGCGTGATACCCGCCGTGGGCAGTTTGCACGGTGGAATACTGCTACGTATCGGCAAAGAACTCGACCGCCGCGGCCTGCAGTTGGGAGCACTTTACGTCTCCAATGTCGAGCAGTACCTGTTCGAGAGTGGGCAGTGGCAATCATGGGTCGACGTGCTGCGGAGGCTACCGTGCCACTCCAGCGCCATTCTAATTCGCTCGTATTTCCAGAACGAGTACGGTGAAGTGCCGGACCCACCTTCGTCCTTGAGCGAGCAGTTGCGACGAACGCTGAAGGTGGCGCGGCAGGTACGACGGCGCCGTGGGCCCCTCTCCGAACACAAGATGAAGACTGTGGTCCATGGAGTGCACGCGTTTCTGGAGAAGCAAATGAGCCATTCCTACACTGGGTATCGCGAACTGGTAAGCGACAGGAGTCTGGTGCCTAGTGCTCGCTGACGGAGTAACGCAATTTTGGAGCAAGTTGCGTCGAGAGCGTTTCCTGGTGGTAGGGGCGGGTGGGGTTAGTGGCGCGGCCATTGCACGACTCTTTCGACGCTTCGGCGTGCGTTTCCAGCTCTCCGATCTCTTCCCAAGCGAGCAGATTAGGCAGCTGGTGTGTGAGCTGGAATTGGACGAGCGCGATGTTCTGCTCGGACCGCACGCCCTGACCCAGTTGGAGGCGGTGACTCAGATCGTTACTGCACCCGGCGTGCCGCGTTCCACAGCGTTGCTGACCGCCGCGGAAGAGCGCGGCGTGCCCGTTTGGTGCGACTTTGATCTGCTCTACCCCCTCTTTGCCGACAAACAGATCGCAGCCATTACCGGAACCGACGGCAAGACAACGACGACCCAACTACTCGGACACCTACTCGAAAGCACACAACCGACGCTGGTTGCAGGCAATACGGGTACCCCACTCAGTGCGGTTTACGACTCGCTGCTCGAGAGTGACGTGGTTGTGCTCGAGCTCTCGAGTTTCATGTTGGAGCAGCTCAAGCGGTTCAGGGCCAGCGTGTCAACGGTCCTCAACATTGCCGAGGACCACGTGGATCGATACGCGACACTGGAGGAGTACGCGGAAGCCAAACGCAATATCGTGCGGTTCGCCCGAGCGGGCGACGCCTTCATTCAGAATGTCGATGACCCAATCATTCGAAACTGGAATCTGACTGATCTTCGAATACGCACGGCGTCGCTCCAATCGGTCGCGGATTATTGGCTCGACGGCACTGGGTTGCGTCTCCAAGCGGATCGATTGGAAAGGAGCTACCTGCAGTTGCAGGGTCAGCACCTCTGCTTCGATGCCCTGGTTGCAGCGGCCATGGCCATCGAACTTGGGGTTGATCCAAAGCTGGTCGCTTCCAGGCTGGTTAGTTTTGCTGGAGTGGCGCATCGTTTCGAGTTCGTCACGGAGTGGCGAGGAGTGCACGTTTTCGATGACTCGAAAGCAACCTCGTTTCATGCGGTGGTCCACGCCCTCCAGAGTCTTGCAGAGCGGCGAGTCGTATTGATCCTTGGCGGTCGCGACAAGATGCTCGACCCACGCCCACTTCGGCAATTCGCACGGCAGCTAAGGGCCGTGGTTGGTTACGGAGAGGCCGGGCGGCGCTTGCTCCAGGATTTCGATGCAATTCCTACTGCGTACGAGGAGTTGTTCGACGAGGCCGTGCGTGTTGCCTGCCGTGCGGCTCGCAGTGGCGACGTTTTGTTGCTATCGCCCGGCTGCACGAGCTTCGATCAGCATCGCGACTACCGCGAGCGCGGGGAGCGCTTTCGGTTCTTGGCACGAAGGCATCTTTGACGAATGGGTGTCCAAGAGTCGGCTTTCGGAACGTCGTGAAGCTCCCGGATCGCTCTCGCTTCTCGACGGCAACGGCTCGAGGACTGGCTACGAACGGTCGCGGCCGCTTCTGTTTATGGGCAGCACGGCGTGGAAGTCGTCGAATATGCATGTCTAGGGCGGTAGGTCGACAGCTAAACATCCAATCGTTGAGTGAGCCGGCCAGCACCGAGACCCGTTGGTCCT
>JBLNFG010000377.1:0-4511 GCA_050263495.1 Myxococcales bacterium
CTTGCCACAGCCACAGGGTGTACTGACCATTGACGTCTTTGGCCCGATAAGCGACGAACCTGCCGTCGGGAGAGAACTTGAAGTCTTCGACCGAGTCACTCGGATCGGTGATAGGACTCACCAGACGCGCACCGAGCAGCGGATCCACCAGGTTGAGGCGATAAGGCGCGCCACTCTCGGGAGCGGTTATGTCGACGTAACCCAACCAGCACTTCTTCCGCAAAGGGATCGAGAACTGGCGTTGAACCTGGCGCACGCCGTCCGAAATCTGCAACGTCACGCTGGCGTCCTGCGTTGGGTCATTGTTCGTGAGCGTTTGAGTGGTTGAGTCAAAGACATAGCCCGCAGCTTCTTCGACGATCCTCCAGCTGGGCGGCGAGCTTCCTCGAAAGACCTCGAACTGGGCCGAGTAGGGCCAACCGACACACGACGCTGGCGCGGGCGTCGCCAGCAGCGTTTGCCCCTTCACACGAATCGTTGGACAGGACGGCGCGTCCTCACCGTACACTTTGAGCTGGAGCGTCTTCGCTGCCGAACTACAACCCGTCGTCTTGTTGCGTACGCTGAGCTTGAGCTCAAAGGTGCCAGTCTTCCGAATCACGCCGTGCAGCGTCCCATCGAGTTCGAGCGTCAAACCGAGTTCTTTGGGCAAGTCTTCGGGCGCCCATTCCAATTGGCTCGGGTCGTTGGGTGCAAGCTTGGTGCTGAACACCTCCCCCAAGCACGCGTCAGCAAGGCTTGTCGTGGTGACACTGGGACGATCATTGACCGTCAAATTCAGCTGCCCCTGATACAGCGTGTCCGTCACTGTCAGGGCCGGTTCGTAGACACCCGCGGTCTGCGGCATGCCAGTCAGTGTATTGCTTGCAGTCGTACTCACGCCGAGCACCATGCCCGCGGGCAAATTCGCAGCCCGCCACGAGTAATCCGGCCCGCCTCCACTGGCGATCATCGTTGCGTTATAGGCAACCCCCACACACCAGGGCGACGTTGGATTGATGGCAATGGAGACTGTGGAGGGAGTAGTACCGCCCATCCCGCCCGTAAGGTTCGCTGAACCCGAACCCGCAGCAGTTGCCACGGTACTCGCCGTGCCGCCGTTACCTCCCAATAGTGCGCTGCCGCCATCGGTCGTCGCGCCCCCCGTTGCTGCTCCGCCAGTCGTAGTGAGAGAGCCACTCGTTCCTCCGCTGACTTGGCTGGATGTCCCCCCAACCCCCAAGGTCGTTGAATGCGTGCCGCCGCCGATGGGACCACTGCTAGTTCCAGCGCCGCCGATGGGACCACTGCTAGTTCCAGTGCCGCCGATGGGACCAGTCGTTCCGGCCGTGCTCGTGCTCCTCCCTACGGAGCTTTCGCAGACGACGGTTTGATCAGCCACGCAGTACTTCTGATTGCCGCAAACAAGCCCGTCCGGGCACTGGTTGGAAGCTGAAGGATCACAGGTGAGCTCGCAATTGCCGCGATTGTGCGCGCCACATGCCGTGTTGGCAAGGAGAGCTAACCAGAGAATGCCGAGGCTAGGGCAGGTCCTTGCAGCGAACCGTCGCCGCGCAAGCTGCGCGTGGTCCGTTGCGTCGTGGCCTGGGGCGATTGGTCTCATCATACGTACTGACGCTGCTGAGGTCGTCTGTCGCATTTTTTCTTCTCCATCCAAGTTGGCGGCAAAAGCACCAATCGACTCCGCGTCAACACGGACGCGCCTGAACTCCCTAGCAGCACTGGCCGCGGAGATTGGACCAGATTAGCGGAATTCGCAGCCTTACCGCTAGCACCCGAACTTCTGAGAGGTTCCGAGCTCGTCCACTCACGCGAAGCACGCTGGGAAATCCCACGGGCGGTCCGTTGAAGACCGATCGCAGCTCAGGGCGTCCTGACAGGGAAAGGTGGCAAGCGAGTCTTGCAGGATGCGGAAATCCCACCGACACGGACCCAACGACATTGCGCGGCTGCGGCTGTGCAACGCATTCACTCGCGTCACAATGCACGCACGCTGGCCCCTGGGGAGAATCCGAGCGCTCGTCATGCCCGCGGCGTGAACGAGGCCCAAGCGGCGTTCGGTTCGCGTGACGCCGGGACAGCTCGAGATCACCGCTCGAGCGATTCACTCGAGTGTGTGCTGCCATCATAAGTGTCTAGTCTTTTATGGTTAGCGCGGCGCGACCACGGCGCTGCGCAATAGTCACATCACGGCGGGGGCCGGCCCAAGCCGAGTAGATCCCGAACCGCAAGCGACGAGGCGGGCAGATAGGGTCCGCCGTGAAGTCAGCAGCGTCCGTGATCGGGGGCGCATCACCTCTCGAACTCCTCGCCCGAGCGTCTCCGTTATCAATTCGCTGTCAATGAAGAGATCTCCGCCGTTTACGTAACGGCGCTCCCAACCAGCCGAAAGTGTCGCTCCTCGGTCACCGTCCCAGCGATGGAGGAGTCGCCGGGGCCCGAGGTCGGCACAGGCACAGGTGCCTGGCATCTTCTGGAAATCGGCACCTCGACGAGGTTCGCGGGCTACCGCGGTTTGACGGCTTGATAAAGGTGCCGGGAGTTCGACGTACTATCGACAGCCTTGGCCAGGTAGATGATGCATCCGTCGGGCGATACGTCTTGTGGATAGGTACGGAGCTGTGCATCCGCTAACTCCGTCACACGCGTTGGTGTTCCGAAGGGAGCCGTCGCGGAGCTTCGAGTTGCCCGCCAAACCTGCTCGATCCCAGTCGAGTCGGAGCCTTTCGAGGCAAAGTAGAGCGTTTTCTGATCGTCCGTGAATGCAGGTGCCATGACCGGTCCTGTGGAATTGATTACGGCCATTCCCATCCGATTGTCGAATCCGGTTGCGGTGACATCAGCCCTATACATCCCGAAGGTCTGGTCAACAGCAATCCAGTAGAAGCAACTATTGTCGGGTGCGATCCAAGACGCCCCAACCGTTGATGTGAAGTTGATGAGCGAGTCTAGACGCGACGGAATTGGAAAATCTGCCGCGTTGCTGCTGCGTTTGGCGTTGTAGATGGCCGAGCTCGAGTCCGCAAGCGTCCGCGTAAAGTATAAGTCGTTGCCGTCCCGACTGAGCCTGACCTGGCCTTCGTCAGCGGAGGTGTTGATGTTTGCGGCGCCGCGCATCTCCATCGGGTTTCCAAACTGTTCACCGATTGAGCTACGCGAATAGCGTCGAAGATCGAGATTACTCGAGGCCTCGTTCACGTTGGCCTGAAGACTGATCAACGCCGATAGCCCGTCAGCTTGCACTGAAATGCTGGTCTCGCTGCTGTTGGCACTCCCCGGAAAGATGGTGACCGGAGATCCGAAGGGTTTCGACAGATCGCAGCCGCCATTCCCAGTTGCGCTGGTGCCGCCGCCCGCATTAACGCGTCCGCCTGTGCTCAGATTGCCCCCTGTGCTCACGCGCCCTCCCGTGCTGACGAGGCCGCCGTTGCCTACAAGGCTGGTGTTCACCGCGCCGCCGCTTACCGTGGTGATAACACCGCCCGTGTTCACCTTGCTACCTGTGTTGAGTCTGCCGCCCGAGCTAGCGCCCCCGACTGCGGCGGTACTTCCACCAGAGGAGGAGTTCTTGCTTCCGCCAGTTGGTTCGGTGGAAACGAACGACGCACCGCTTGCGCTCGCGGCGCTTCCAAGCCCCAAAGCACCCTGGCCGCCTAAGAGAGTTACCGCTGAACCCGCACCACTCGTGCCCGGATTTCCGGTTGACGAAACGGAGCTGCTCTTGCCTCGAGAATTGGCGGTCCCTCCCGCTGAGCTGCTCTTGGATGTTGCCCCAGCAGATTGCCCCTGACTCCCTTTGCCTCCGACGCTCGAGCTTGCACCGCCTTCAAGCGCCGGGGTTCCTGGGGTATGGACGGTGGTGTTGCATGCAGCCACCGTGACCATGCTCACAGCCAAAGCGGCACTCACCCAACGGCGGCACTCACGATGGCTGAACGCCCGCGTTGCTGGTGCGGCGGCATTGCTACGCCACCCTCGCCCATTCCCTCGCCCGTTATTGGGTAACGGGGCATGCGTCGAAGTCGATGCTCCAATGCCAAGCGGCCCTGCTTTCGTCAGGGTGCATACGGCAGAGATGCAAACACGCGGATCCTTCCCTCCAAACGCGGATTCCATGCGGGCGACTCTAACGCGCTGGTCGCGAGGAAGCAACGAGCGAAGCCGTCGCGACAAAGGGTGCCAAGGCCTGTTGAGTAATCAAGGCACCGAAAGAACACGCGTTGTCTCGTCGTGCGCGCCGTCGGATTCCACATCTCCTGCGGGCAGGAGAGGGACGCCTGAAATCGACTGAAATGGGCTCGTCGTTCCAAGTTGGCATCGCGGCGTCGTCAATTGGCGTGGCGTCGTCTCTTACAGTTAGCTGAAGAGCTTGCTGGATAGCAGCTTCTTACTTGAGCGGTTCCTGCGGAGCGAAGTCTCCGATGACATCCAAGCCACGCGATCCGGCATTGTAGTCACCGACCATCCGCACGCTCACGCTGCCACTCTTCGCGCCGGGCGGGATTGGGACT
>JBLNFG010000378.1:0-3306 GCA_050263495.1 Myxococcales bacterium
AATTACCGTCTGGAGCGGTTACTTGGGCGCGGACGTATGGGGGTCGTCTACTTGGCACAGGACGAGGCATTGCTTCGACCAACCGCGGTCAAGGTCCTCTCCTGGTCGTTGCCCGAGTCTCAAGGCCAAAGCCCCGAAGCTTGGTTCATTTCAGAGGCGCGAAACGTTGCTCGCGTCAATCATCCGAACGTGGTCCAAATCTACAGCGTCGCGAGGCACGGTCCGCATTGCTACATCGCGATGGAATACGTAGACGGTGCCACCGCGGACGTTTGGATCGAGAACAGTGGTCCGTTTTCCGTCGAACAGGCCACGGAACTGCTGATTCAAACAGCTGGAGCGTTGCAGGCGGCGCACGACGCAAATGTCGTGCATCGCGACATCAAACCTGAAAACCTCATGGTCGGGAGTGATGGAGTCGCCAAGCTGGGCGACTTTGGCATGGCGTTGCACACGGCCAAAGCCTCATCCTTCTTCAATGTTGGTCGCGTTGGTACGCCGTATTACACGGCACCGGAGATCTGGAATGGCGATCCCGCAAGCCCGGCCAGCGATATCTACGCCCTCGGAGCGACGTTCTTCTATCTGCTGACGGGACAACCTCCCTACGTTGCGAGTGAGCTGCAAGAACTTGCGACCGCCCATCGGTGCGCCGAGATCCCAGAGATTCTTACACGACAGGGCACCGTGCCTTCCGCTTGCCAAGACCTGGTGAGGCGCTGCTTGGCTAAGTCGCCTCGTCAACGGTTTCCCTCGGCGCAGGCAGTTGGATGGGAAGCGCGCGCATTGCTTCGAAAACTGGCTAGCGTGCCTCCTCCCGCACCGACCGTTCCGAATCTGGTGCTCGAAGAAACGCGCGCCCCACCTGATCCACCGCCCACGGCGACCGTCGCGAAGGTGAACGGCTCGTACGTGAACGACAATTGGAGCAAGATCATGGGGTTCGCTCGAGAACCGTTTGGTCGTTGCGAACCGGGCAAGATGCCATACCGAGGCGAACCGCATGGGCCGTTGTTGACGCTCCTCGAAGGGCTTCTGCGTGACACGGATTGCCCAACGCTCTTGCTCGAGGGCGCAGAAGGCTCAGGTCGGACCACATTAGCCAAGGCGCTGGTGAGCAGTTACTGCGCTAGCGGACCTTGCGCCATCATCTCGTGCGAGGGGATCGGTCCGCCTCTATCCCTGACCAAGAAGGCTCTACGAGCCTTTGGCGCTTCTCCAGGATTGGGCACCAATGTCGGGCATGAGATGGATTCGTTGGTGGAGCACTGCCTCGGAGCCCAAGCCACTCAAGCCGCTCCGCTCCTTGTCGTCGACGATTGTGAGTTGACACCGCAATCGCTCGAAGAGCTGGCGTCGATCGCACTCGCTGCACGACTGACAAAGAGTTTTCGCTTGTTGTTGCTTGTCAGTCCCGGTTTCGATGTCCACTGGTCTCGCGGTGACAACTTACTCTCGAAGAAACTCACGTTGCCGGCGCTGGGCGCCGCGGATGTTGCTGCGTACGTAGATGCCTGGATGAGTTACTCGCGGATACCTGGAGTGCCGCCGATCTTGCTCACTCCAGATGCATTGCTCCTCTTAACTCACTGTAGTTTGGGTGTCGTTGACAACGTGAACCACATTCTCGTGAACATGCTGAGATCGGCCGCGACGCGGGAGCGTCGCGTGCTTGATTCGTGGGATACCTGGGTCGGATCACTCGAGTCCCCTGACGGCTCTTCGAACAAGCGTCCTAGTCAATGGCCAACGCCGGAGGTCTTGACGCTCCTGAATCGATGTCGGCAGCAGGTCGGCATCGAGCTCCGACGATAGAGACTCGCGTTGGCCATTGGCCGGCTTATACTTGAGCGCGGATGAAGGATGGGCTGGCTGACGTGGACTTGGCCCGCGTGGCGCATTCGGCGACCCTGGCCGCCTCGGTCGCCGGGCTAGTTCGTGCTGGGAATTTCGGAGAACTGCGCCCCCTCGCTCCTTCCCCTCGCCTCCCGCAGTAGCTACGCCGAACGCTCTGTTCGCCCTACGCCGTAGCCGCGCCGGACAAACCAGATCGGTCGGAAAAAGACCGAGCTCGATTGACATCTGAACAGCCGCGCAGTACTGCATGGGCTCGGTCGGGTTGAACTCGCGCCGAGACTAGTTCCGATCCAGGCCCGTGTCGGGCGCTCGCTACGAGAGAAGGAGCCGCACTATGGCAGCCGCAACAGAGACCTCGGATGATCCAAAGCAGAAGAGCCGCGCGTTGGACCTGGCCCTACTAGCCGTTGAGAAAGAGTTCGGCAAGGGCGCCATCATGCGCCTGAAGGATGGCGAGACGATCGGTGGCGAGGTCGCGGTCATCCCCACTGGCTCCCTCGGTCTTGACATTGGGTTAGGAATCGGTGGCTATCCGCGCGGTCGCATCATCGAGGTCTATGGGCCAGAGTCGAGCGGCAAGACGACGCTCACGTTACACGCGATTGCCAACGTGCAGCGGCAGGGTGGGGTAGCTGCCTTTATTGATGCTGAGCACGCCCTCGACGTCACTTACGCGCGCAAGCTTGGCGTCAAGACCGACGAGTTGCTCATCAGTCAACCCGACTATGGTGAGCAGGCGCTCGAGATCGCCGACATGCTGGTGAAGTCCGGTGCCGTCGATCTGGTTGTCGTTGACTCGGTGGCAGCCCTCGTACCTAAGGCCGAGATCGAAGGCGACATGGGTGACTCCCACGTGGGGTTGCAAGCGCGCCTGATGAGTCAGGCACTGCGCAAGCTTACCGGCAGCGTCTCAAGATCGAACTGCATCATCTTCTTTACCAACCAAATCCGCATGAAAATCGGGGTTATGTTCGGCAGCCCCGAGACCACGACCGGCGGTAACGCGCTCAAGTTCTACGCCTCTGTGCGCCTCGACGTGCGGCGAATTGGCGCGATCAAAGAAGCCTCGCCGTCTCAGGCTGGCAAGGAAGCGGCGGTCATCGGAAACCGCACTCGGGTGAAGGTGGTAAAGAATAAGATGGCTCCACCGTTCCGCGAGGTGGAGTTCGACATCCTTTATGGCCAGGGCATCAGTCGCTCTGGTGAGGTTCTCGACATGGCTGCAGATGCGAGCTTCGTCCAAAAGAGCGGGGCTTGGTATGCGTTCGACGGAGAACGCATCGGTCAAGGACGAGACAACGCTCGTACATACCTCGAGCAGCATCCTGCGATTCTGACTAAGCTCGAGAACCGACTCCTCGAGCAGCATGGCATTAAGCACCGCGCGGAGGGTGCTGCGGAACCCAGTGCGTCTGCAGCAGGTGGACGGAGCGAAGGTGGTGCTAAGTC
>JBLNFG010000379.1:0-2603 GCA_050263495.1 Myxococcales bacterium
GCGACAGTTCGATCAGACTTAAACCTCCGTCGAAGTGCAGTGTCGACGGTTCTCGGATCAGCTCGTCGAGTAGCACGAAACGCCCGTGCGCTGCCGCGTACAGGCGATGAATGCGATTGCGGTGCGGCTCGTAATAGTCGGGCGCCGATCGAACGAATTGGTTACGGTCGACTAAAAGGTGCGTCACTTGATACTCCGTGCAGAGCCGCTCGATCGGTAAGAGGGAGGTCGCGAAGTACGCCTCGAAGAAAGCGTCCAATCGCGCCCGACTTTCTAGCGTGAAACCCGCATGAAAGGGCATTTCCAATTGAAAATTCGTGAGCACGCGGCGCTGTGCTAGGTGGGGAATGTTCTCGACGGGGCCGGCAGGCCAGCCAGCAACCACTGCATTTTTGGGCAGATTAGCAACGGCTGCGTAGAGGGGTCGTTCGCGCGGTGGAACATATACTTCGATGCCAACCCACGACGTTCCTCGTCCAGCCAATGCAATCAGTACGGCTACGGCGCTGGCGTAGTGCCAATACGCGCGCCCCAGTCGATCGGGGCCAGAGGAGAAGAACGGCTCACCGCAGGCCACCGCGACGAGGACAACGACGAACGGCGGAACGGCGAATTGGGCATAGCGTTCCGGTAGGAAGAGGCGGGGAGCGAGCGCGCAGGCGAATGGATGCAATGCGCAGGCGATCAGCGGCAAAATCAAGAGCCGTCGAAGCTCGGGTCGCGTGCGGGAACCGAGAGCTACTCGCAATGCCGCTAGGGCAATGCCGATCAGCACGACCCAATTCGCCCGTTGCTCGTCGGACCGAATCCAGCGTGCGATCCCAGCACCAATCGGTTCTCCAGCTCCTAGCAACGCGACGCGCGAATGCCGCATGAGCAAACTGAGGAGCCCTTCGAACGGTGGGTGATGCTCGGGTGAGAGACGTCCGCCGAGTCCAGCTTCAGGAAACGCGCTCAACATCGCTGGCGTAATGGGATCGCCGTAGGGACGCAGGCGGAGCAGCATCGGGATCGATAAGAGAACGATCCCGAGCAATGTCATGAGAAGCAACCCGACGCGTCTCCGCCAGGTCCAACGGGACACCCTGGTTGGCGCGACGCTCTGGGCGCCAGAAGGACGTGGTTGCGCCGGAAAAACCAACAACAAAACCAGAAGACATGCGCCAAGCAGAGCGGCGACCACGGGGTAGAACGCGGCACCTGCGAGGGCCAAACCTGCCAAGAGCATCGGTCTTGCCGTCACGAGGGCATACAGCCCTGCACTGATCAGGGGAAATGCGAACGCACGCGGGAGCCCGCCCCCCGCGCGATCGAAGAAGGCGTCGCTGCCCAGAACGAGTACGACGGCGAGGAACGCCGCAAGATTGCCGGCAAGGCGTCGAGCCGTTATCGCCAAGATCACGGTGACAACGATCACGGAAAGATATTGGATCCATTCGCTCGCTGGCCGTACCAGTTCGAGATGCCCCAATAATCGATACAAAATCCGGAACCCTTCAGGCAAACCCGCTTGGTAGTAGGGAACAAACGGATCTTGCGGAAACAGCGTTGGATCACTCGTCTTGAAGAACGGCCAGATCAGGATTCGCGCATCGTCATTGAACGCATAAACGTCGATCGTGCGTCGAATGTGCAGCACCCACGTTGGCAGAAACAGCACCAGTACCGCGACGGAAAGCAGCCAAGGTGCCAGGCTCGGCCAGCTCCGCGCCGTGCGCAGGATTGCTCGATGACACCTTGAAGCTAGGTGCGGGTCGCTTTTGCGTGGACTAACCATTTCGCCAATCCCCAGGAAATTACTTCCGAAACCACGAACGTTGCACGCGCGAGTAGAGCGACCACCACGGCTCGAGAAGTGCCGAGATCTGCGCTGATCGCGACCGACAGCACCGCTTCGCGTACGCCGAGCCCGCCGGGCGCGACGACCGCCAGAAACCCGGCAATTGGAGCCAAAAGGAACATTCCTACATTGGGCCAAACGTCAACGGCCGTGGCCCCCACGGCGAAAGGCAGTATCGCCCCTTGCAACAGGGGTCCCAATGCTGAGCCCGCTTGCCACCCCAGCACGTGCAGCGAGAGTAGTGGCCCCGCACCTTCGGCGTGGATTAGGCGCAGGCTCCATTGGGGAAAGTGCCTCCGATCGACGCTGACGAGCACCAGAATGGCGAACACTGAGCACGCAGCCACGGGCAGTGACCAACTGGACAGCAGACGAGCCAGTCCAAGCCCGTGCCTTCCGGTAATGTAAAGTGCACCCGTGCCGATCAGCATGCCGGTGGTTAGCCAGGACAACACTTCGATACCGATCGAGGAAGCGACTAAACGCGCAGGCAGCCCGAGCGGGCGAATCGCGGCGGTGCGCACCACGAGCAAAGCCACCTTGCCCGTAGGCAGATAGCGAGCCAATTGCCCTGCCATGAACCCAGCCAAAATCGGCGGGATCGCAAGCTTTTTGTGTGACATGCGATTCAGCAAGCGTGCCCATGCCATCGCCTGCATGAGATTGGTCGCGACCAGGATCAGTGTCGCAGCTATCACTGGCGACCAGTACAGTTCGATCTGGTGGGCTCCATAGCCGCGTCCGATCTTCCAGAGCGTCGCGG
>JBLNFG010000380.1:0-10164 GCA_050263495.1 Myxococcales bacterium
AGAGCAACGGCAATCTGATACCTGATGCCCAACGAAACCGTTGGAGACTATTTCGTCCCAGTGCGCGTCTTGAATCGCGCCCAGCACTTGGGGCACCGCCACTCCAGGACTGGTTGACCGCCTTTGTCTACGGCCCGCGTCAAGCGCCAGCCGTGCTGGGAGCTGATGAGGGTGTAGTTCGTCTCGGTTGGTGGAGCGTAGGTACCGCAGTCGACGCACTTCCGTCGATTGTCGTCATCGTCAACGCGGTGAAACATGGCCAAACACGAATGTTGCAGGCGCGCCCAGGCACTGTCCACCCCTAAGCCGGCGCATCGCGTAGATTAGTGCGCCCCGCACCCACGCCCGCGCAGGTACCGCGCGCTGGTAATAGGGGGCTCGTTAAGCAATGTCTAATCGCAATCCGCTGTGGTCGCGCCGTCCTCAACCCAATCCTGAATGGTCCGCACCAAATCGATGGGCGAGACGCCGCGGGGCCAACCAACCTCGTTGGGCGGCATCTCACCGGTGACACCAAACCAACTACGCGCGCGGGTCAACTCAGCTGAAGTAGGAGGCCGAACGACGAATTCGCCCGCTTGGTTGCGGTAAGCATCACGCCCCAGCAACATCCGATACAGCAGGAAGCTGAGTGATGATTCACCCGGTTCAATCAACGGCATGTTGAATCCGAAGCGTTCCACGCCGAGCGCTACAACGCCGCTTTGCGCTGCACGATCCGTCACGTTCGCAAGCCGACCAATACTATCCAAGAGACCGGCGCCGCTGTCGAGCGCCAACCCAGCACGCGGCGTTGTTCGGCAGCGCCCTTGGTCGCACGCACTCGTTGTCCGATGACAGTTGGAAGCCGTACAACCCGCAGCGGCGAACGCGCGCAGGGCATCGCGACACGCCGTGTGTGTTGCGGCGGGTTGAACTCGCGGCTCTGGCGCACCAACTCGAAACAGGATGTGTTCGGGGATGCCGGTGCGATCGAGCGGCTGTTCATCGTACGATCGGAAGCCCCAGGTGTCTTCTTTCGAGCCGTACAGCTGCAGATCAAACACGTATCCCTGATCCCAGTTCCACTCTGGAGAATAGGTCACGCTGCGCGAAACAACGTCGTAGACGGGATCCCAATGCACGAAGATGTCAGTGCCGAGAAATGCAACACGGATGGCCGAGCGATCCGCCGTGGCAGGATGGAGCCAACGATCAAACTCGAAGCGGAGCGGACGATTCACCGGAAACCCGCAACTAGCCTGACTCGCATCGCACGTCAGACCGAGGTTGTGCTGGGGCTCGTACGTCAACAGGCGAGGCCTTGGCCCTGCCGCGAGCGGAGCGTCTCCAACATCGCATCCCGACGCGGCGAGTAACGCCACGCAACTGACGAACGCTCGCGTCTTCGCGCAAACGCAGCAGCGGACGGGCTCGAAGCACATCACGAGCATGCGACCATCTTAGCCCGCAAACCCACTGCGCCGAACGCGAAGTGCGGCGCTCCAACGCTTCCGATTCGGTCGCCATAACGAGAACCGCAGCCCAGGGGCTGCGGTTAAGGGAGAGGCTCGGGAAGTCGTACTCCAGCTCGCTGCTTCGCGACGCTGGCCTGAGCAGACACGGCTCTCGTCGAAGCTTGCCCACGTTACCCCGCGGCAAAGTGGGCAGACTCGGCTCAACTGTCGCAGTACAGCGTCAGCTGTTCGCGGACCGTCTTCTCACTGACGCCCGTGCGGATGTGCTCTCGTAGGCAATCCGCCAGCGTCAGAAGTAGATCATCTACCCCATTTTCCTCGATGATTCGCGCCAGTAGTTGGCGGGCTTCCTTGCTGTCGTCCTCGCGCAGGAATTCACGAACCCGGTCGACAGAGATGTCGCCCTGAAAATCCAGGTACAAGTTTTCGAGCAAATAGCGGACGAGCTCCTGCACCAAGGGCCTCCTTCTGCTCCGGACGCGGTGATCGCGTGGAGGGAATCTCGCTATACCCGTCTACGACCAAGAGAGGCAAGCTCGTTGCATCGATTTGAGACGATTCGTTGTCGATTCGACTTCAGATGGCCTCTTTGCACGATGGCCAGATAGCCGACACTTGTTAGCGGCATCGCTGCAGTTCTAGACCATCAGGCCGATGGCAAACCAAGCAGGGGCGTGGATTTGCGGACCAAGCTGAGCTGCAGGCGACGCCGAATCCCGGCGGGTGCGGGTTCATTTCCTTGCCGAAGGGCGCACTGAATCCTTCGGCCCCAGTCCCGCTACGACCATGACACCTGACGCAATCGCGTTCCTGGTGGCAGCTAACACACTCCGCGAGGTTGCGGCGCGCCTGTATCCCATGGTGCTGCGGTCCCGAGGGGCCCGTTGTCCACACAGACGGAGGTGGGTGTGAAGGGCCGCGCTGAGCCATATTGGCCGCCGCCCCAGAGGCGCTCAGACCCATCCGCTGGTGACAACTGAGGCAGAACGACTGCTGCCGATGACACGAACCACAGCTCTGGCCGTCCTGTTTGGACGCAACAGCGTGGGACGAAAGCCAGTCACCGGGGTGGATGCGCCGCGGGCGCAGGCGTCCATCATGGCAAGCCTGACAATCGTGCGGAGCGTGGCAACTCTCGCACCGAGAAGGGTCATTGCCGGCCGTATCGCGATGGCGCAGAAGCCAGTCCAAGCCGTGCTCGAGTGAAGGCGTGGATGCAGCAGGCATCAGCAGTTGCCCGCGGAAGCGCGTGCGCATGCGTCCCCCCTCAGATTCGTGGCAAGCCGTGCAATTGGCGCTCGCGCCGCCGTCGAGTGGACCTTGTCCGCGGTGACATCGTTCGCACTTAGGCTTGCGCGGAAGCCGTTCTGAGCCCGCGGCGTCAGGCAACCGCTCGACCCACCCATGGCACTGAGTGCAACCAATGTGGCGCTGCTGGTGAGCTCGATGCGAATGGCGCAGGTGCGATGTCGGATGTCGTGCGGTTAGTGGCCGAAGATGGCACTGCTTGCACTGCTCGCTCTCCATGATGGCCGCGCGCTCGAGTCCTCGATGATCGATCGCGTGACAGCGCTCGCAAGTCTCGGGGCGCGGACCGAGCCAGTCCTCGGCGCGGTCGCTCGTGAGTGCGTTCGTGTGACACTCCGTGCAGCTGATTTTGGCCTGTGCGGCGTGCAAACGGTGCTCTGCGCGGATGGCGGCCTCGTACGCCGGAATTACCACGCGGTTCGGCGCTACGGTCGCATTCCGGACGTGTGCGCGCTTCGAGTTCGCAGCATGGGGCGGCTTGGCCTGCACCAGGACAGATGTAGTGCTCGACGCAACCAGCGTGGCCGCCCAGAGCCAGTTTCGCCAAGTGCTCCCGAGCTTCACGGCCACCTCGTGCTTAGCGTCGCCAGCAGGCGAAAGCGGTGCGTGAGTCGCTCGGAAATCACGTGTTCCCACTCCGCGCCCAGCTCTGGCCTACCTCCCGGCAGCAGCCGTACGCCCAACACGTAAAGAAAGCTCGATTCACCGCGATGGGCCATCAGCGGGTGTTGCCAACGCCCCGCATTGAGCAGCACGCGGCTCTCCAACTTTCTGTCCCAGAATGCCCTGCGGTGCCAGAGATCCGTCGAGATACGATCGCCTGCCGCGCCGGATTCAACAGCAGTGCTGACGCCCACGCTCTCGTTGTCGGTAAAGTACGTGGACTCGAGCCGCGCAAGCCAATCGACGCCTGTCTCCGGCCCGGGAGTGAACGCGTCGTTGAGCCACTGGTGGGGGCCGATTCCGAGCCAACGCACACCACCGCTGAGACTCATATCGATGCGCTCAGTGAGGCGCAGGTTGGCGCCAGACTCGATCAGAATCGAACCCTTGGCTCCGAACCAGTTGAAGATGGAGTCAGCGTCGAAGACCGGTAACAAGTAACGATAGCCCGCCCTCAGGCGCAGCTTCGAAGAGGCTCGGTAATTGGCCGCAAGCCGATGTTGTTGGGTGATGCGACGATAAACGTCATAGACCCAGGCACCATCGATGGAGGCTTTGTCTCCCAGATCGGTGCCAACCGCAACACCCATTCGTTCACTCGAGACGCGGCTGCCGGAGATGGTCTGTACGCGCCCGTCCGCGTCTGCAAACGGCACGGTGACGACGTCATCGTGTTGAGTCACCCGACGATAATCGAAGCGCGCACGAAGCCACGGGAAGGCAGTCAACGACAGCGTTCCACCGTAGGCTGGAGCTGGCCGGGTTGAATGCAGGTACAAAGGCCATGAATTGGGCGACATGCCGGCGCGATCGCCCCGGTAAACGCCGTCGGCTTCGTAACGCGACGTTGACAGAAGCGGGACCCCTCCACGCTGTTCGTAACCCGCAAAGCCCGCCAGGGCAAAGATCCCACCCGGCGAGAACGTAAGCATTGCCCCGTCGTAAGACCAGAGCCCAAGCTCGTCGAATAAGATCTGCCGCCCCACCCGCGTCGAGAGACTGTTCGAGAATAGACCCTTGATCTCGAGGTAGCCGTAACTCAGATCGACGGGCCACACGGATAGCCCCGGTACGAATGTCCCCGTGGCGTCTGCTTCACGCTCCTGATCGCGAATGCCATAGTCTCCGTCCAAACGGAGCCGGGCATGAAATGCCCAAGATACCTTCGATTGGCGGATGTCTTCGAGCGAGCGATGCGCCTCGAGCGACAGCGTATGCGTCAGCCGCTGTCTGGACAGGATGGGCGCACCCCAAGGACTACGCACGCTGTAGATTTGGAGAACGCTGGAAGCCTCGACCTTCGTCTCGTAGGCGGTCGCACGCGCCGCGTGCCCTAGCACCAGCGCGAGCGGAAGAAAGCCCCAAACCTTCTGCACATCAGCGTCCGAGCGCCTCAGCGCGGTTCACGATGCGCGGCGTGAGAAAAATTACCAACTCACCGCGACTGTCGCTTGCGCGCCGACGTTGGAACAACAACCCGAGAATCGGAATGTCGCCAAAGAACGGCACTTGGTTGACATTTCGCCCCGTGTTGCGGGTGAAAATCCCGCCTATTACGGCGGTGTGCCCGTCCATCACGAGCAACTCGGTCTCGGCTTCGCGCTTGAGAATCGTGGGATCGCCGCGCGCCGAAGTCTGGGTGAAGTCTGGCTCGTCGCGGTTGATCTTCACCTTCATCGAGACGCTACCGTCGGCGGTGACGTGCGGCTTGACCAGCAGCTGCAACTTGGCTTCTTGGAAGGTGGTCTGCACGCCCATAGCGCTAGTCTGAGAGAACGGGATCAGTGTCCCTTGCGAGATCCGCGCGTCCCGATTGTCGAGTGTCAGAACTCGCGGGCTGCTTAGGATCCGCACCATGCCGTTTGATTCGGCGGCAGAGAGACGCAGCGCCAAGTTGATGTTGTTGTCGATCGAGCCGAAGGTAAGACCAATCGCGCCACCTTCGCCGGCACCCACTGCGGCAGGCAAATTGACAGCGAAGTTTGGCGTGTCCACACGGTTTGAGACCGGGCTCAAGCCGGCGGTGGGGGTGTTGGCGTCACTTGCCCCACCCACAAGACCAATCGAATTCGGGAAAGCGAGTCCGGTTGGGTTAGCCGTTGCAGGCGAGAACGTTGCGTCGCCGCCCCATTGAATGCCGACATCCCTCAGGTATTTGCTCGTGGCTTCGACGACTCGCGCCTCGACCAGCACCTGCGGAGTCTGGGTATCGAGAGCGCGCACCAGTTCTTCAATCTGGTTTAGGTTGCCGGGCAGATCACGCACAATCAGCATGTTCGTGCGCTCGTCGACAGCAATGCTGCCGCGCTCCGACAGCAACTCTTTCGATCGGTTCTGGATCTCGCTCGCTTGCGCATACGAGACCGGAATCAGCCGCGTTTCGATCGGCGCCAGGTGGGCCTCTTGCGCTGCCTGCTGCAGGGCCAACTCCCGTTCCTTCTGAAGCACGTCGAGTGGCGCGACGCGGATCATGTTCGCGCGCCGAACCATCCCCAACCCTTTGGACTGCAGGATCACGTCCAGCGCTTGATCCCACGGCACGTTGCGCATTCGAATCGTGACCGTGCCTTGAACGTTGTCCGCTGTCACCACGTTGACGCGACCCACATCTGCCAGTAGTCGCAGCACGTTGTGAATGTCAGCGTCCTTCAAATCGAGATCGATCCGACGCCCCGCGTAGCGTTCCGCGGTCTGTTGTGAGGAGATCGCAGGCGTCACGGCCTGCACCTCCTCGACCGCCGTCGCGGTCACGGAAACACGCGCTTGTTCTTTGCTCGTTGGAACCTCCGCAACGGTGCTGCTCGAGCTGGGGGGGGACTCGAACGATACCGTGCGGGAGCGTCGCGCTACGCCTCCGTCACGAGCCACTCCGGTCATGGATGACGGCAGACTGTTGGGCTCGTAGAACTCCCAACTCAAGGTCAACCCTTCGCGTTCGACGCGGGACTCGAGCCCGGGCTGGTGGGTTACGTCGAGGATCACACGGTTGGGTTCATTCGGGTCGCGATAAGTTGCGATCCGTTCGACACGCTTGGAAAGGGCGGTCACATCGAGAACGCGAGCCAACGAGGGGGCCAACACGGCGCTGTGCAAGATCAGCTGAGTGCGGCCTCGCGCGAGCTGCAACGTGTGAAATTGTGGAACCGAGGCGAGCTTGAGTTCTACGCGTTCTACGAAGTGCGAAGAGGCGAACGAGACATCTTCCACGCGCGCTTCGCTCTCGGTCGAACGCACCGACTGGTTGACGCGCATCGGAGGGGTCTTCTGGTCGTCGATCCCCAGCTTGCCTGGTACGAAAGAGATCACGAGTTCGTTACCGCGGGCGGCCACATTGTAGCGGGCGTCTTCGCGCAAGCTCACCCAGATCCGCAACAGCTTGCCGTTGGAATCGCGATACTCTTGGGTCAGCACCCCTGCAACGAGCCCCTGCTTTTCGAGCAGGCTAGGCGGTGCACCGCGGAGTTCGCAATCGCGAACATCAATGACCAAACGTTTCGCCTGCCGCTCGAGACGAGCCGAGAACTCCGGTTCAGCGGAGAACGCGACGACCACCTCGGAACGCGCATTCGAGGGATCCGAATGGACCGTGATGCCGGTGGCCCCGCGTATCGGGTTTGCCAGCGCAGGCTCAGCCACGAACAGTAGCGCCAGCGTGGCCATCCACGTAACGCATCTCATCGGGTGGGGGATCGAGCGCGACCTCATCGATAACCTAGGCTTTCTGGAACATCTCGAGCGACCATTCGGATGGACGCAGGTCCACCGCGGCCGCATGTTAGCCCCGATCGAGCCCGTTTCACAAATTCAGATTGCGCAATCGTCAGGGCGAGGATCCAGGGTCCTGGGGGGGACTACGGCTAGTGCCGCTCGTCGGAGCACCAACAGCCGAGTGTCATCCTCACCTCCTTTGCCCAATCGGCCCGTTTGCAGCGGCAATTGGGCGAGCCTCTGGGCGATCAACGCGAATACGGCTGACCCTTACTGCGAACGCACCAACACGACCAGCGACGGTCGTCCTAGACGGATCTGGGCAAGGTGTCAGTGCGCTTCCAGGGTCTCTATCGGGGCATTGGGTTCGGTGCGCAACGGAATGACGCGCGTTGCACTCGGTACCTCGGGATGCTTCGGATCTTCGCGCACCAGAACGATATCCCCGTCGCGAATCCGATCAATGCGCCAATTGACCTCGTAGGTCGGCCCGCCCTGCCCTTCGCCGTGAACGAGCTCAGAGCGCCCGATGAACTGGCCGCGTTGCACCACGTGGCCCTTGCCCGCCGGATCTACCAACATGGCTTTCGCATCGGGGACACCCGTGACGATGCCAACGAGCTTCAACTCGTCAATCCCGCGATCGGCAAGCACGACTTGCCGCTGCGATTTCGTGGTCGTCCTGGTTTCTTCGGCCCAACTGTCTTCGTACGAACGAAACGGGTCACGACTGCGCTCGCTCTCCGTGAACTCGAATTCCTGCAGGTCCACCTTGGCAGGTACGGCGCTGGCTGAAGCGTTCGGTGCACTAGCGCCCGAAGCCATTGCCTTTCGGTCAAGCGTCGTCGTCGCCTGCGCCGCCGGATTGAAGGCGCGTGCGGGAGGCTCCGATTCGCAAGCGAACAGCACCGCGCAAGTCAAGCCCGCTAGGCAGAGCCGAACACGCATCATGGCGTCGCGCCTCCCGCCCGTTTCGCGTCGCCCGAACTCGCGCTGGAAATTGCTCGGAATGCGGTGGCCATGGCCGTTACCTTGACGATCACGTCCTTGTCTTTGACCTGCGGATCTCGAATTGAAATGTCCTCCATGTTGATAATGCGATCGAGCTGGCCCACCTCGCGGAAGAACTTAGCGATTTGGTGATACCGTCCCTCGAGCGTCAGAGCCATTGGCACGCGCGAGTAGAACGGCTCGGCGCGTTCGGGTTGTGGTGCCCAGGAGGTCAAGGAAACACCCGAGACATTTGCGACGGTCTGTAACGAGGAAAGAAACGCCGGATACTCGGTGGTATTCGGGAGGAGTTTGGCGAGTTGAGCCTGCCGCTGCTGGCGTTCAGCCAGCTCAGCGAGGTCCCGTTGATAGGTTTGCTCTGCTTGGCGAGCATCTGCTAGGTCTCGCTGCAGAGCCCCTTCACGCGATTGAGCGCTCTCGATCTTTTGTTCTAGATCGGCGTAGAACATGAGATAGTACATGACGCCAAGCATCACACACAGGATCGTGCCGATGAGGAACTTGGCGGTTAGGTTAAGCTTTTCGAGCCCGAGCGACGCCATTGACCCTAGTACCTCGCCTTTGCTTGTAGCTCGAATTCCACCAACTCGAGGTTGCTCTTGCTCGATATGGAGCGTTTTCCGGGCATGAGCCGGACGTTGTCGAAATAGGCAGACACCCCTAGACGCCGAGCAAATTCGCTCACGTCTTCACCGTCTCGGGCAAATCCGCCGATCTGGACTTCGCGATTTTGCTCGACATACCGAGTCAGCCACAAGCGCCTGGGATCCCACGAAGCACTGAAGACCGCTAGCGGGTTCTCGCGCTTCAGTTCATCCAGGCGCTGGCTGTCCACGGTGGGACCGCGACCATTGGTGAGAATGCGTGCCACCTCCAACAGAACGGCAGTTGGACCACTTCTTGCGGTCTGAAGGGCCGTGATGGCACTTTCTTTGGCTCGAAGCTCAGAGAGCTTTTGCAGCACTTCGGGGTGGTTCGCCACGGCCTTCTTCGACTGCTCGATTTGCGCCATCAGCTCTAGATTTCTTCGTTCTTGAGCCTTCAGCTCGCGTTCCTTGTAGCTGTGTAGCGCAAGTAACCCGATTGCCTCGATCACGATTGCGACGAGCAAGACAGCTGCCCACGCCTGACTCGCCGCAGCCTGCGGCTCTGCTCGACGCCTTCTCGGCAGCAGGTTGATCCGAATCATGCGCGCACCTCGCGCTCACGGCGTAGCGTGAGTCCGAGCGCAACTGCCAGTTGTGGGGCTCGAAGTGTCAGTTCCGCCGTGTTGACGGTCTTCGGATCGGCAGCGAACCGCTGGATCGGATTCCATGCTTGTACGGTAATTCGAGTCCGGCGTTGTATCGCCTGAATGAGCATAGGAAGATTTGCAGAACCACCGGTGAGGTGGATCGAAGAAATCTCGTTTTCTCCGCTGGTCGCCACAAAGAAGTCCAAGCTCCGCTGAATTTCCGCGGCAATGGCGTCGGTGGCAACTTCAATCACCGGCATCACCTGTTGAGGGATAATCCCCAACGCAGTGGTGGACCCCGGCACCCCTCCACACTTGTACGCCTCAGCCTGTTCGAACGGGATGCTGAGCTGCCTCTGTATTTGCTCCGTAACGGTGTTTCCCCCAGTGGCAATCTCACGAGTAAAGGCGCTTATGCCGTTCGAAAGGATATTCAGGGAGGATAACGTTGCGCCGACATTGATCAGTGCGACCGTGCGTTCTTCAGGTAGGCCGTGAGTAAACTCATACAGGTTCTGCACAGTGAACGCGTCGATGTCGCATACCACTGGCTTCAACTTGGCATTCTTGACGAGCTGCGTGTAATCGCTGATATGGTCCTTCTTCGCGGCCACGAGCAGCAGTTCCATCTGACTGGTCTCTGGTCTGCGGCGCAGAACCTGATAGTCCACCTCTACGTCTTTGATATCGAACGGAATGTGCTGTTCGGCCTCCCACTGGATCTGCTCGTCGAGTTCCTGGGGAGTCATCATCGGCACGGTAATCTTTCGAATGATGACGCTC
>JBLNFG010000381.1:0-3912 GCA_050263495.1 Myxococcales bacterium
GCGCGGGTAGTGCGCGCAATCTCTTCGAAACCGCTCGGGGCTCGCTTCTGGAGTCCCATGCGGCGTTCGGGGTCGCGATTGCCTGGAGCTACCTCAGCGAAGCCGATTGCGCCGAGGTTCGGCTGCGGCTCGATCGCTTGAGCGGACGCCTCTAAGGCTTGATGAGGCGCTAGTTCCCGCCCAGTGCGGCTGAGCGCATCCATCGTTCTGCCGCGCTGGGGCCGACAGGCGCAGCTCACTTGATTGGCTTTTCGGGCAAGCCAGCCTGAAGTAGCTTGATCAGGTATTCGTCGTTCCAGGCAGCGAGCTTGCGCTTGGCTTGAATTCCCCGCTTGTGGGTACGCTCACTCTTTGCCAGATTCATAGCGACCTTGAGCGCGATGTTTTCCGGGCCGCCCCTCCCCGTACATCGGCACCGCACGTCGGCGCTCGAGCAAAATCGCAGCCGTAACGCGAGTGCGACGCATTCGAGCAACGGCGTGCATTCGAGTCGCGCGCGGGAACGAGCGACGGGCTGGAGCGCGCGGTGAAGCGACGTTGACGGGAGTTGTCGGCGGGTTCTGGACGTAATGAGACGAATGTGCGTCGCGGGCTTTCACCAAACGTCGTGTCGGAGCGCGCGGGAACGAGCGACGGGCTGGAGCGCGCGGTGATTCCTGCGCGAGCGCCGTGCAACTGGGTTGCTCGTGCAAGGGCCGTTTGTGCCGTGCAACCGGGTTGCTCGTGCAAGGGTCGTTCGTGCCGTGCAACTGGGGTGAGCGTGCAAGGGCCGTTCGTGCCGTGCAACTGGGGTGAGCGTGCAAGGGCCGTTTGTGCGACGCACAAGAAAAAAGATGAGAAACGAAAACGGGTACCATTGGATTGCACGTGGTGATAGATCTGCGGTCGCTTGCCGGTTAAACCTCACACCCCCCAGTCATCGATCCCTAAACTGGGCCTCGCTGTGTTTGGTTTGAGCCTCGGCTTGTGCGCGCCTAAACCAGGGCTTGCCGCGCCCCAAGATGCATTGCGCGATGTTGCTTTGGAGTATGATGCACCGAATGGTTGCGGGTCGCATGCTGACGTAATGCGCCGGGTGAGAGAGGCACTTGGCAGCGCCACGAACAATCTGCCCCCTGTGCGTGCCACGATTAGCATCAGAGCGAGTGATTCGAATTACCTGGTGCGGTTTCAGGCCCGAAAGGGTGAAGTAGAAAGCCGGCGCACTCTGGTGGTCGATGGTTGTGAGGCTGCAACCGAAGCCTCAACGCTACTCTTGCTCCTGACGCTAGACCCGGTTCTTGCAGAATCGTTGGGCGCCAATCGCGTGATGGCCAACTCAGAGAACGCCGATCCCACGCCTCAAGCCGACGCTAACGTTCCGCCTGCTCAACCCGTTTCTGAGCCATTGCCTGTCAGTACACCCCACAAGCCGTTCGCCATTGAGCCGCAGAGGAGCCCAGCAACAATAGCGAGCCCCGGCTTACGCTGGGATCTTGGAGCATGGGCAGCATTTGGCGGAGCGATGGTTTCGCACGTGACTCCTGCGGTTGGGTTAGGCGTGGCGCTGGAGGGAGGCGTCCGCGTGGGCCGTCTACGGATTGGCATGCGCAGCGGGTGGATTCAGTCACTCAGTGCGCCCGTTGACGAGTTGGCTGGCGCCAGCGTCAGGGCAAAGATGCTCCGCGCTCACCTTACTACGGGCTTCGAGCTTGGCTCGCGAGCGATACGTTTCGGACCCGCATTCGACATCGGCGTGGACTATGTGACGGCCGAGGTGGAAGGCGTCTCGGTCTCGCGCCCCGGTTCGACCCCTCTCATCTCGGCAGCGGCGGGCGTTTGGACGAATGTGGTAATCACTGGAAGCTACGGTTTGGTGGCCCGCTTCGGTGCCTTATTTCCACTAGAACGCCCTCGGTTCCAGGTTGTTAGCCTTCAGCATCCAGTGCACCAGCCTGGGCCGGTTGGGCTCGATGGGTTCATTGGCCTATTCTACGTTTGGGGTTCGCAATCGTAACCGATGTCGGCCACTAACATGGGGTGATGGTTCACCCTGCTTACGTCTACGAGGCGTCATTATCGCCGCAAGAGCAGGTCCCAATCACGTCAGCTCCTACACTCGCAACAACGGCGAGATCCCACGCCGACAGTGTTGCGCTCGACTTTGAACGCGTCTACGCGGACAACTTCGACTTCATTTGGCGTGCCGCTCGCAGTCTAGGAATTCCTGCCGAGAGTGCGGAAGACGTGACTCACGACATCTTTCTCGTGGTCCATCGCAAGCTCAGTTCCCTTCAAGACCCGTCGGCGTTGCGGAGTTGGTTGTTTGGGATCGCGCGTCGGGTCTGCAAGGACTATCGGCGTGCGCTCGGACGTCGGGGAACCCAGCTTGAACTCGATGCGCAACGCGAGATTGACCATCGACAAGACCCACAGAACGCCGCCCTGAGTCGTCAGGCGTTACAGGTCGTAGAACGTTACGCAGAAGGCCTAGACGAGGAGCGTCGCGCGCTGTTCTTCCTTGCGCTGCTCGAGGGGCTTCCAGTTGCCGAGGTGGCGAGCACACTGGAGTTGAATGCAAATACGACGTACTCACGCGTGCGCGTCATGCGACGTGAGCTCGCCGAATTGTTGGACGCAGAGACGTCTGACATGAAAGGGAATGATGGATCAGCTTGATTCGGTCCTTTCCCAGTTGAGGAATGGATACAGCCCCGACGGCGCTGCGCGGCGGCGCGTGCGCTCGGCGCTGACGACATCCTTAGCCGTGGGTGCGGTGCTGGGGACGGCCAATTTGAAGGCTACCGCTGCAGCGATTGGCTCAACCGCCGGTGCAAAGAGCGTCAGCCTCGGAAAGCTGCTCTTTTTTGGAAAAGTGGTGGTCGGGCTTGGTGCAACTGCCACAGCGACGGTCGCTGGCGTGCAAGCGGTTCGAAGTTTCGATCAGGCGCACGAATCACGGGTCGTGACGCCCCATACCCCCGCTTTGTCATCTTCCAGGGGCGAGCATGGGCAGGCGTCTATCCCCAGGGTTCCGGTCTCTGAAGCGGCAACGGTCGGGCTGGCGTCGGCACCAACCGAAACCATGGTTCCAAAGCAACCGGTAGCGCCAGAACTAGGCGAAAGGAAGCGGGAAGGTACCGCTCGCCCCAAGAATCGTGAATCGTTGCGTCCCGCGTCTTCGAGCGTGGACGAGTTCCGGCTGCTGCGTGAGGCTTCTCAGGATCTTCGTGGGGGTCGTGTTGCCGATGCGCAGCGTAAGTTGGAAGAACATAGCCGCCGATTCCCCACCACGTCGCTAGGGGACGAACGTCGAGGTCTCTCGCTGGTGGCTAGCTGCAGTGCCGGATCAACCAAGCAGAATCGCGCCGAGGCGGCGCACTTCGTGGAGGTAGCGCCGTCGTCGCCGTTGGCAGATTCCGTGAGGAGGAGATGCATCCAATGAGCTTGCGATTGGAGTGCATTGGGATTGCCCCTTCCATCGGGTGGCGCAGATCGCTGAATCGGCGGGCCCCCTCAGGTTCGGCTTTCCTGAGATCCCCTCATGCGGCCCTTGGCTATGGGCTGCTTTGTTTGCTGTTGGGATTCGTGCCGAGCTGTGCAAGAGACGTCGTGATCGGTGAGCAATTTGCGCCCGATGGAGGAGCCGTAGAGCACGAAGGGACAGAGACGGAGCAGCATTCCACTGGGACCCATGAGATGGGGAATGATGGAAACGGCGGCGAGACCGCCCGTCGCGGCACGTCGAATGGCAGCGCCGAACCTGGGCCGAACGTTGCCCCCATGCCGTCACAGTCCACGTCCTACGCGACACCAAGACCTCAAAGCACTGCCTACGACGAACCGTCGCAGCTCGGTACTGATCTGAATCCTGATGCCGGTGCACTCGATTCGTCGCGGTGACGTCGCGCACACATTAGCAAAGGCAGCCAA
>JBLNFG010000382.1:0-3797 GCA_050263495.1 Myxococcales bacterium
AACAATGACGTTAGCTCATTCTCCTGGTTGGGTGAGAATCAACCGCTGGAGAACCGACGCACCACGAGTTCAATGGCGCCGACCATGGTGGAAGACACGAGCGGGCTGCGCCTGGTGCTTGGTACGCCGGGCGGTGACACAATCCCGAGCACCTTGCTGCAGCTAGTAAATTCGCTGGTGGACTACTCCGTGCCGATCGATCTTGCTGTCGATGCGCCGCGGCTACACCAGGGGGTCGCACGTCGCGCTGGCGTGCGTATGGAAGGCAATCGACCGGCCTCGGCGAAAGTCCGACATGGCCTCGCCAAGCTAGGTCACAAATTCGACCAATCTACCGGCGCCATGGGTCATGCCAACACCATCGGCGTAATCGACGGTAACTTCTATGGTTATGTCGATCCACGCGAAGGTGGACTAGCGCTTGGGCCCGAGCAGGCCCATTGACCCAATCTTAACGCTCATGCCGTCCGCTGCTCGGGCCGTTGGAGCAAATGTGCCGTTCGGCACCGGGGTACAGCAACACCAGCCCCCGTCGATTTGGGATCGGCCACGATGGTTACGCACCCTCCCCCAGCACTTCTCGATCTGACCCAGGGCAATCGCGAGGAGGCTCCGAGTCAGGCGCTCATGCCTCTCAGCGATCAAACGGTCTTGTTCGTGTGCCTACCCTACCCTGAAGTGGAAACAGTCTGTTCTAATCTTCTGGAGCAAGGAATCCGTCCCAATCTAGTACAGAGTGTTGAACGTGCGCCCACGGCGTCCACTGCACCACGGCACTGCCTGCTTGATTGGTCGTTGCCGGGCATACCAGGCTATTTGTCCGCCTTGGATGGCCAAGCCGACGAGATGTGGCCGATCGTGATGGTCGACAACGACGCCGAGGCCGCCGAAGCGTATGCGAGCGGTGCGGTAGCCACGATACGCAAACCACTGCGCCCGCTGGAAGTCCTCGCGTGCTTACGGGTGCATCGCAGTCGCCGAGCACGCCGCGTGGTTTCGGACGCATCGCTCGTACATGCCCAGCGAATTACCGCTGCCGATACGTTCGAGTCCATGCTTCGAACACTTGGGCAGGAACTGCGCAACCCACTCGCGACGGCACTTGCGAATGTAGAGTACTTGGTCGAACAAGAAAGGACGGCTCCCGCGCCGCTTCTCGATCCGGACCAGAGCGCATTACTGACGGACACGCTCGCGGCCATGCAATCCGTCCGATCAACACTGGAAGGCATGACCCTGCTGCTCCCCCGTGATCCTCCTGTACTCGAGCAGGTCCGGCTATGGCGAGTCGCTCAACGGGTGGTAGACACATTGCCGCGCGGCACGCAGCTCGTCGAATTGCGTGGGGAGCCGGGAATCCGCGGATGGGGCAATGAATCGACGCTCGCGGATTTGATTTCGTTGTTGGTCCGGCGGGCGCTGCGCCGGCACCCCAAGTCGGAAGCACCTCCAGTGAGCATGCACGTGTACGCCCATGACACGGAAGCCCGCATTACGGTACGTGAGCGCCCACTCCCGGAACTCCACGAACAGCTTGCAGCGGATCCGTTCGGAATTCCAACGCCGGGGGGCGGCGCAACCCAAGGCAGCTTGCAGCTTCTTGCAGCCCGGCATGCTGTCGTCAAAATGGGAGGCCTATTGAACTACGTCGTTCATGACACACTTGGTTACGCGTTCCGCGTGAGGTTGCGAAGAGCTCAGGCGGCGCTCTAGCAGCTCGATTCCGTGGGCAAAATGGAGCCTTCGGAACGTGCGCGAAACGCTCATTGTTCTGGGACTGCTGTCGCGACGATGGTCAAACGAGCTCGGCCCGAAGGGCCGCCGCGGCACGGCCTTCGCTCCTCCCATTCGCGCGCAGTAGCTCGGCTACGAGCACGAATTTGGGAGGAGCAAGGCGACGCTGCAAGCGGAGCCGGTGGTGGGCAGCAAAACCAGTTGCCGCCTGCGACGCATGCCCAGCTTCGCTGGTCCCTTTCGTGAAGCTTGGGCGGCTCACGATTGGGACTTTCGCCTTCTGACCCGGGAGCTTGTCACGCTACGGATTCTTCCCCGGCCAAGCCGAGGCGACTCCCGCTTACGCTAGGACCAGGTAGCTCACGATTTGCCGCGTGCCTCAATCGGCTTGTAGTCGCGAATGGCTGGACCCGTGTAGATCTGGCGGGGCCGGGCAATGCCGAGCTCGGGTTGATCGGTGGTTTCTTTCCAGTGGGCAATCCACCCTGGCATGCGACCGATGGCGAACATGACCGTGAACATACTCACGGGAATCCCGATCGCTCTGAGAATGATGCCCGAGTAGAAGTCAACGTTGGGGTAGAGGTTGCGTTCCTTGAAGTAATCATCAGAAAGCGCAGCTGACTCGAGTTCCCGAGCGATGGACAGTAGTGGGTCCTGCACCTTGAGGAGCGAAAGCACCTTGTCAGCTTGTGCCGCCAAGATGCGAGCACGCGGATCGTAACTCTTGTACACGCGGTGGCCAAACCCCATCAGCTTGACCTCCTTCTTCTTGACACGCTCGAGGTACTCCTTCGAGGACACGCCCTCGTTCCTCATCTTCTTGAGCATCTCGATCACGGCCACGTTTGCGCCGCCGTGCCGCCAACCCCACAGCGCGCACACGCCCGCCGCGCAGCTAGCGAAGAGATTGGCGCCGCTCGAGGCGACCATGCGAACGGTGCTGGTTGAGCAGTTCTGTTCGTGATCCGCGTGCAGGAGAAAGAACAGGCTTAGCGCTTGAACAATTTCCGGCGGTGCCTCGTACGCTCGATAGGGTATCGAGAACATCATGTGCAGGAAGTTGCGAACGTAGTCGTAGTCTGGATTCGGGTATACGAGGGGCTGTCCGACGGAGGCCTTGTAGGCAGCCGCCGCGATCGTCCGCACCTTGGAAAGCAACCGCGCTGCGGCAGATTCCAGAGTGTCGGGATTCTCCATCTCTAGAATGTCCGTGTGGTAGCAAGAGACGGAATTGATCATCGCCGACAGAATTGCCATCGGTGGAGCGGTCGCTGGAAAGCCCTCGTAATGGTGGTGTAGCCCCTCGTGAATGAGCTCATGCTCAGTCAGCAGATCCCGAAAACGTCGTAGTTGGCCTTCCGTGGGCAGTTCGCCCCAGATAATCAGCCATGCCGTCTCGATAAAGCTCGAACGCTCTGCCAGCTGTTCGATCGGGATCCCCCGGTAGCGCAGGATCCCTTTCTCGCCGTCAATGAAGGTCACTTGAGACAGACAGGCACCTGTGCTGCGATACCCCTCATCGAGAGTAATGTAGCCAGTCTGGGAACGCAGCTTCTCGATATCGATCGCGTGCTCGCCTTCGGTACCCACCATCACGGGCAGCTCCACAGTCTTGTCGCCCAGGGTAAGGGTCGCCGTTTTTGGTGCGGGCTCGGTCATCATCGTCCTCCTTCAAGTCTCGTGCGCTTCATTTGCTTGCGATTGTGTACTCGTGCTGGCGAATCGTAACGTGAATCACTCGGACATACGCTCGCGACTGGGCTTTCGGTTTCCAGCAGATATCGCGAGGCGACTTTTGCCAGGCACGATCGTGCTTGGCTGACGTTTCTGCCCAGGTCATGCACGCGGCCGCATGGCCATGCTGCGCAAACTAGTACCTCAATTCCATCGACGCGAGCTACTAGAAACTATCGACAGAATGGAGTCTGGTTTGAATCCCAAAGAAACTTGGTTGCCAATTCGAGGCGTCGCGCATGGCCATACGCGATGCAGTCGTCGCGGCACGTCTGTGGGTTGATGGCTCACTGCATCGATAGTCGTCTCAGCGTGGTTGACCGTAC
>JBLNFG010000383.1:0-5806 GCA_050263495.1 Myxococcales bacterium
GGATCTCGCTCCCGAGCTCTCCTGGTGTTGGACTCGGCGTCTCCTTTTTCCTTTAGAGCTCGGATTCTGGCAGCCCACGCAGCCCGTCCCCCAACCCAACCATCCGTCGTCCTCACGTAATGTGGCGCGGGGTGCAAAGGAACACTTGGCCGGGCCGGCTCACTTCGGGTAAATGACCACTATGCGTGCAATCCTCGTTGCGACCTTACTGCTGGTGTCCTGTGGCGGAAGCAAGCAGCCAGCCAAGGGCGAGCCCCAATACAGTGCGGAAGAGAAGGCCGAAATTGCCTGTATCGAGACCGCGAAGACCGCTCGTCAAGCTGCCAGCGACGCACCCGCGAGAATCGATGTTGCGCACATCGTGATTAGGCATGCTGGTGTGCGAGACGCAGGCAGTATCTCCCGATCCCGCGGCGAGGCCTGCTTGCGCGCGGAGGAGGCGCGGAAAAAGCTGCTAAGCGGAGGGGACTGGGACGAGATTTGGTCGCAGTATTCAGACAGCAAGGACGCAACGAAGGGTACGTTCTCAAACATCACCCAGGACGCACTGGAGGATGATTTCGGTAACGCCGCGTTCGCACTCAAAGTCAACGATCTGAGTCAAGTCGTAGAGACACAACACGGGTTCCACGTGATTTGGCGCAGCAAGTAATTCTGCTCACCCATGACGTGGATGCTTTGAGCCTTGGGCCGTGAGCCGACATTGCTGAAAGCTGTGGTGATGCGCTTCGTTCGCAGAAAACAGGCATTTCGCAGTTCCATGATTGGCTGCGCGCATGGTTCGAATTCGGGCGATCCGTGCACTCGCGGACCGTTGCAGGCTCTCGTTGGCCCAGAGGCGGAAGTTGCGTCCCCGCAATCACCGCGTAACCTTGGGTTGCGATGGGCAATTCCTTATTGGCAAGAGGGACGAGATCCGTAATCGAACCACGGGGCTACTCTAGGCCACGAAGCAACTCATAGAGGCACCTTGGACTCGAGACGCGGACGAAAGACGCGAGCAGCGAGTGCTTTTTGCTTCCTGCTTAGCCTAGTCAGCCACTCTTATGCTCAGGACCAAGTTGAGGTTACGGGCAACGTCTATTGTCGAACAGACGAAGACGTCGTGGAGCATCCCCTGGGACGGGTCAGGGTCTATCTCAAGCAGCGGCCTGATATTGTGGGTTTCTCCGGATCTGGAAACGGGCGATTCCGTCTGCTCGTGCCAGCCACGGAGATCATCGACCGTGAAGTGGTGATCATCTACAATGACGCGAGTTCAACGCTAGGCGAGGACGCAAGGCGCGTGGCTCACGACGACGTGGTGCCCGTCGCCGGGAAGCTGGCGCTACGGTTGCCTCCCAGGATCTTTACGGTCTCGAACTGCACTGATCTGGACTTGGCAGGGCTGCGTGAGGCGGTGCGCTTGGCTACGGAACGTATGTCGCATCGCGCGGCTGTCATTCACGGTGAGCTGATTCGAGCACACTCCTCGCGTAATCCGGACACGTCGGCTTGCCTTAATGAAGCGTTGAGTCGCGTCGGCGCTCACTTGCGATTTGCCGAGAGCCGCGTGCCCCACTTCATGGATGCGCTCGGCACTGATCCGCGGCGTGCGCGCCGTGAATTGACCGCGATCAAGATTGCGGACGAGCGAGTGGGTGAGTTAGTGGAAGAGGCAGACCACTGTGTCGAGCGCAGCATCTCGCACGTGTCCGCGCAGAGTACTAAGTACGATCCAGATCCACTCATTTCCCCCTCGGATCTGACGCAAACGCCGTACAGCGATTCCGATTCCGATCTCGCCCCTTGGGCGCGTAGGCGACCAGCGGACGCAACCGGTGCCTCCGATGATCAGCGGCACCTTTACCCATGTGCGGCGATAGAGACGGGATACGACTCCAATTTCCTGCAGAAGAACCAAGACCAGGCACCTGGGACAGCCCCAACGGCGTGGCAGTTTCGTCCTTCGTTTCATCTCTCGCTGCGGCGTTACGATCCAAAACCGCCGGGAAGCGCAAGTTTAGCCATGCACCCTGGGCCCGTGCAGAGTGCAAACCTCACTCTGCTTGGGATGCTCCTGACGAGTGTCGAAGCGGGAGGGCGGCCCCTTGGGCCCTATCGAGATGTCGCCGTCGCAGCCAACTTCTCGAACCGATTCGGCGACGACGGACCGCTCGGTGGTGCCATTGCTGTCAGCTACCATCGCTTCGTGGAGCCAGGTATTGAGCCAGAGAATCGGTTCTCATTCGGCGAGAATAGGCTAGGTCTGAGTGCCGAGGCGTCAGTCAGGCCGGGTGCGGGGCGCTTCGAGATCAGCGCCGCCTATCGTTTGAGTCCGACCTACAATGACAGCCCCGTTCTGCGGGTCTTCGACCGCTTCAAACATGCTGCGTTCATCCGCGAGCGATGGTTGTTCTTGCCCGAGACGGCACTCGTCCACGAGACAGAAGTCACTAACCTGACCTATGTTGGAAACCAGCGCGCTCTTAACGACTCGATCCAGATTCGTTCGCGGCTGGGGTTGGTTGGGGTGCTTACGGAGCGCGTTTCCATAGAGGCGCTGCTCGGATTCGCCGAGGGCTACTACGGCGCCGAGCACGGCAAAACGGTGGATTTTTCTGGCCCCGTGGCGCGCGCCAGAGTGGAGTGGTTCCTTGGTCCAATAGCGCAAAGTGCTTATCCTCGGCTAGCCCCGATTCGCCCCTCCTTTGCACTCAGCTACGATCACGACTTCCGCGATAACCTCACGTCCGATTACTACCGATTGGATCGTGGGGTTGCAGAGCTCTCGTTGGGTGTGGACAACCGGTGGCTCATCGCCCTGCACTCTGGTATTGGGCGGTTCGCGTACTCTCGTTCGCGCGACGTTGCGGGCACGGAACAACGGGGCTTTGGGGAGACTCGGATCGATCTGGCCGGACTACTCGAGTACCGAGTGTTGCCGACGCTCAGATTTACGGCCTCCCTCCGCTATGATCGGAATCTTTCGAATGCCAGCATGGCAGTTGATCCCAGCAACACCGGTGTCACCGAGCCGCTTGGGTTTCATCGCTGGAGGGCGTACGGCGGCGCGATTTGGTCGATGTAACGCGCCACCGAACGCGACCATCGGGATGCCCATCGCTTGGGTGCGCTCGTGTCGAATGCACCCGGCGTGGGTGAGGACGCTCCCATTGGGCTGATATTTGCGTTCCATCAGTCCGGGTTTTTCGCCATCATGCTGAGCCGCCTGTTAGTAGGACCGTTCCATGGCTCGCCGAACCTTTCGCTCTAATCAATCCAATAGGCCGACGCGGCTCGCCGTGCTGCGCGGATTCCGTCGCGCACTGCAAATTCAGACTCCGGCCGTGCCACAGGCGAGCGCTGATGATGGTGCCTCGACCCTTGCGCAACCCGCTGATCGCAGACTCGCCATCTGTTTGGGATGGGCAGCGGTCGCTTTCTTCGTTCTGGCGGTGACTCGCCGCGGGTGGATATCCGACGACGCCTTCATCACGATGCGGGCCGTAGATCATCTGGTTCACGGGCGGGGTTTCGTCTACAACGCGGGTGAGCGCGTACTCGGGTTTACCAACCCGCTCTGGGCATTGCTGTTGACGGTGCCCTACGTTCTGGTCCAAGACCCCTACTTTACGCCGATTCTGGCCTCAGTGGCGGTGTCTGGTTTGTTCGGCGCGTTGCTGGTGTTTCGCGCCGCACGGGATTACCGGGTCGGCGCGTTGGTGTTGGTGGCTGTGTGCTTCTCCCGCAGCTTCGTCGATTTTTCTACGAGCGGGCTCGAAAACCCTCTAACCCATTTGCTTCTTGGTCTGTTTTTTCTAGAGTTTCTCAATTCCGAGCAGCGCTCGCCCATGCGGTTGACGCTGTTCGCTTCCTTGCTGATCGTGAACCGATTCGACACCGTGTTGATGGTCTTGGCGCCGCTTTGGTGCACCTACCGGCGCGTCGCTTCGACGAACCAACGCAAGGACATCTTCTTAGGCGCACTACCTGCGGCGCTTTGGTTTGTTTTTGCCGTCGTTTACTACGGGTTTCCGCTGCCGAACACTGCGTACGCCAAGTTGAATGCGGAAATACCGCGCGCAGAGATGTTTCGCCAAGGTGCAGGCTATTTAGTCGACGCGCTGGTGAACGATCCTATTTCGATCGGAGTCATTACCGCGGCGGTGATCGCGCTGTGGATGCAGCGTAAGTCGATCAACGGCTGTTTCTACGTGTTGACAGCGCTGGGGTTGGAGCTTCTGTATATCGTGGCTATCGGCGGTGACTTCATGTCCGGTAGGTTCCTGACTCCAGCTGTCGCGGCCTCTGCCGTAGTGCTGGCAAGGCTCGGGCAAAACTGGCTGGATTGTTCTGCCCAGAGGTGGGCTGTCGCGGGCGGCCTGGCGCTGGCAATCGCCAGCGTCGCGTTCTCGCCACTTCGGGATGACCCATTACGGGAGAAGAGAGATTTCCCAGTGACGCGCATTGTCAACGAGCGAGCATGGTTCCAGGATCATCTCGCGCTGCTCGTGAACTTTCGACCCGTACAGTGGAAAGCCTACGGACTGTATGGAGAAGGCAAGGCGGCACAGGCTCGCGGTCGCCGCGTGGTACTTTTCAATAACGTTGGCATGTTTGCGTGGGGTGCTGGCCCTCGGATTCACGTCGTGGACGACATGGCGCTCACCGATCCGTTGTTGGCTCGGATCCCATTCGGGTATCGTGATGACTGGCGGACTGGCCATCTTCCCCGAAACATTCCGGACGGCTATCTCGACTCGCTCGAACGGGGGCAGAACGTCATTCGTGACCCTTGCATCGCGAGTTATTTCGAGCATCTCAATCGCATCGTGCGCGGACCGCTGTTCAGCTTGGATCGTTGGGGATCGATCGTGATGCTGAATTTGCCTGGTGGCATGACGGTCCGTGCGTGCCCGGAGCGAATCGCATCCAAACAATCCGAGGCGGTATCACCCGCTCCGTGACATGCGACACGAACTGTTCGTTGGCCCTCATCGGAACGACGGAACCAGCTTGGGCATGGTAAGCTCGCAGCACGATGAGCACGGTAGAGAACTCAGATCCGCGACTGCAGGGCGCGCATCAGGCGGCCACGCGTGGTGATTTCGAAATGGCGGAGCAGCTTCTGCGCATGGTTCTGTCTGACGACGCGAATTGCCTTCAGGCCCTCGATCTGATGGGATTCGTCCAGTACTTTCAAGGGCGTCCGGCGGTCGCAGAAGCAAGCTGTCGGCGCGCGCTAGCCCTCGACCCTGCTCGGCCCTATTCGAATAAGGGACTGGGCCTTTGTCTCGCTAAACAGGGAAAGCTTGACGAAGGCCTACCGTACCTGTTCGAGGCTATTCGGCTGGCCCCCGATTGGTTCGACCCCCGTTGGGATACGGCGATCGTGCTGCTGGAAGCAGGCCGTTTCGAACAAGCACTCGAGGCAATCGCGACCGCCGAATTGGCGATCCCCGCCGAAAAACAACGTTTCACGCAACTTCGCGCCGAGGTGCTGCGGCGCTCTACCGCGAGCGCTGGTACGGAGACATCCGCGGCGGCCTCGAGGAATCGAGAGAGCTGAAGAAGAACGCAGTCGCTGGGAGCTAGTACCCCGAATCTTTTGAAGTGATGAGTGCTACTGAGGTGAGGGGTACTAGGAATTCGCGCTGCGAATTCGGGTTTGGGCGACCGGGAATGGAAAGGTGCACGAAGTGAAGCTTTCCACGTACGGCCACGGTGCTCGCGGCAGCGAGCAGCGCCCGTAGGGCGCAGTGAATGCCCAACGGAACAAAACTAGTAGCGCGATGGCCGCGTAGCGGCCGGGTCCGTAGGACCC
>JBLNFG010000384.1:0-6178 GCA_050263495.1 Myxococcales bacterium
CAACGCCTTCAATATTCCGATCATCACCTTCGTGGATGTTCCCGGCTTCATGCCAGGCGTACAGCAAGAATACGGCGGGATCATTCGCCATGGCGCCAAGATGCTATTTGCATACTCAGCAGCTACAGTGCCGAAGCTGACTGTCATTCTGCGTAAAGCCTACGGTGGTGCTTACCTGGCAATGTGCGCCAAAGACCTGGGCGCGGATCGCTCGGTGGCCTGGCCAACGGCAGAGATCGCGGTCATGGGTGCTGAAGGTGCAGTCGAGGTCGTGTTCCGCAAGGAAATCGCTGAAGCCAAGAACTCCGCGGAACGCCGCAAGGACCTTATCGAGGAGTATCGCAACACCTTTGCGTCGCCTTACGTGGCGGCCTCCCGACGCTTGATCGACGACATCATCGAGCCCGGTCAAACCCGGCACTATCTCGCCAAAGCCCTGGCTGCCCTCAAGACCAAGCGCGAGCTGCGTCCTGGCAAGAAGCACGGGCTCATCCCACTCTGATCGGAATTAGCCGAGGTACTGACCATGAGCGAACCAGACACGAACCAGCTGCAACTGCTATCCGACCGTGTTGAAGCGCTGCAGCGCAACCAGGTGACGCGCGAAGAGTTCGACGAACTCCGGCGGCTTATTCAGCGCCTAGCCGATAGAATCGACCAGATCGCGCCCGAGAATGAGATCCCGGACGAGCACCTGGCGATCATGAGTGCGGTGTTCGCTGCTACGATTGGTAAACGATTCAAGATTAAGAACGTCCAGTTGGTTGGAGAAACAAGCGGCTGGACTCAAGCCGGGCGCGTGAATCTGCACGCCCAACGCCATGTGATGAAACGCTCTTAGCGCGTGTTTGTGGTTTTTGCCGGCTCAGGATCGACCGATGAAGTTACAAATCAATATCGACGGCAAGCAGTACGAGGCTGAGATCGAAGTACTCGAAGAGGAGCGACGCGAGCCTCTCGATTACGGCGCGAATCGGCCTGCCTCTAATCGTCGCGGCGGCGGCGCAGGGGCGGCCGCACCTGCTGCTCAGCCCGAAGCTGCTGGCGCATCTTCTGCGAGCGACGACAAGGTATGCAAGAGCTCCATCGTCGGCATCGTCGTCAAGGTTTTGGTGAATGTAGGACAAACCGTCAACGCTGGAGAGCCGTTGCTCGTCCTAGAGGCGATGAAGATGGAGAGCAACGTGGTCTCGCCGCAGAGCGGCAAGGTCAAAGCTGTCCCGGTTGCGGTTGGCCAAAGCGTGAAGAAGGGCCAGGTTCTGGTCGAATTCGAGTAGAAGCGCCTGCCCCGTGCGGAACAGGTGAGCCGACGGCAGTGTTCCGAAATACTTGGATCTCGGTCCAATCGGCAGCCGCGACGCCAAAACCAAAAAAACCAGCTACACTGCTTCGGGACTTAGCTCGCCTCCAAGAATGGTTCCCATTCGCTAAATGGCGGCGCCATGCCCCGGAGCAGTAGAGCAGCGTGCGAGAGCCTTGGGGTGACCGGTGGGCGCCGTAGCAGCATCCCGGCTTCGCGCGGCGTCAGTTTGCCTTTCTTCACGTTGCAAGGCCGGCACGACACGACCAAATTCTCCCAGCTGTCGATGCCACCACGCGAACGTGGAATGACGTGATCGAGGTTGAGCTCCGAGGGCCCTGGACGCTTCCCGCAGTACTGACATTGATACTGATCGCGCAGCATCAAGTTCTGCCGCGTCAATCGGATCGCGAGCTGCGGAACCCTGTCGTAGTTCGAGAGGTGCAGGACGCGAGGAGCGCGCAACACGCCGTTTACGAGCTGAATGGTATCGTCGTCCACTCCGGGTGGGAGCCTTGCCCATCGCGCGAAGTCATAGAGCTCACCCGTGCTTTCGAGTGCCTGGGCATGACCCGAGTAGAGAAGAACCAGTGCACGCCGAACAGTCACGACCCGAATCGGCACGTAGTATCGGTTGAGAAGCAACACAGGCAGGTCGAGCACCTCGCCCCGGATGTCGGCCGGAGCGGCCCTGCGGACTGAGGAGGGCTTGATCGGGTCCAAGTTGGGCTCCAGACCCTCCGATTCTAGTGCCAGAAGGGCCAATGCGACAGGTGAATGTCGGGACACTCGACCGGTGCTGGGGGATGGGCTATGGCTGGCGCTCCAATGGCAGCCAAAGTACCGGCCAGAACAGCTGGTCTATTCGGGAATCTCACGGCCCTCGCGGCCATTCTCATGACGGTCGCGGGGTGTAGTGGCGCGGCAGGTGATGCTGCGTGGCCACCACTTTCGAAGAAGTGGTTCGATCGTGCCACGGTGAGCTTTCACCAAGGCGACGTCGACGACGCGTCGCTCGCGATCGATAACGCGGTTCGTGTCGATGCACGACGCCCGGAGATCAGGCTGCTCGCGGCAAAGATTGCCCTAGCCCGTTTGGAGTTCGATCGTGCGGTGCAGCTAACCGAGGGCCTCACGTCGCAGCAGGCACTCGCGATTCGCGGACGCGCGCTCTGGTATTCGGATCGCGTCACCGAAACCGCGGATGTGCTCGAGCACCTAATCGCTGATCCTGAGGTGCGCGACAACTGGGCGGTTGACATCGCTAAGCTCGCCCGTCGCGGCACAGGCCGCAAGCCGTTCACCATGTCTGGAGGGCTGGTGGCCGTCAGCGAAATGCCGCGCCTTGGGCGTTCGCTGTTGGTACCGATTGAGCTCGATGGCGAACCCGCATTGGCGATGGTGGCTACGGGCGTTCCAGAGACGGTTGTCGACTCGGCTCAAGGTGCCGATCCGAAGTGGGTGAGCCTGAAATTTGCTGACACCATCGAGGTGAAAGACGTTCCAGCGATCAGCAAGGATCTGTCCGGCTACGCGCGGCAGTTGAACGCGCCAGTCAAGGTACTGCTCGGTGTCAATCTGCTGAGGCGGCTTCGCCCGACGTTCGACTTCCTTGGTGGTCAATTCGTCGTGCGCTCGTACGAGCCGCCGCCACCGCCAGCCGCGACAATGGTCGGAGTGCACTACATCCGTGGGGGCGGGATGCTGATCCGATCCACGTTCGGCGATCCTAAAGCCGGCAAATCGGGAACTCTTTTGATCGACACCACCATGGAGTTGCCGCTGGCCCTCGACGAGGGTGGCTGGAAGAAAGCCGGCAAAGATCCGAAGACGCTGCAGGCTATTCCCGGAAGTAAGCTGTCCCAGGGGATCCTTGAGCAGTTGTCGCTCGGAGCACTCGAAGTACCGGGCGTACCCGCGGTGGCCGGAGTTGGAATTGCCGAGATCGAGAAACCACTCGAGTTGGACTTGGACGGCATTATCGGATCGGGATTGATGCTCGTGTTCCGCGTAACGCTCGCGGATAAGGGTAGAACAATGTGGCTTGAGCCGATGCCGGTTTTGCCGCCAGAACCACCGCCAGCGGCGGCGCCCGCAGCAACGGAACCACCACCCCCACCAGCCACACCGCAGAAACCGGCGGCAAATCCTGGAAAGGGCAAAGCTCCAGCGTCTAAGGGCAAAGCACTTCCCCCACCGACACAATCCGCGCCAAAGGCTGCAACGGGGAATCCAAACAAGTAGCCCAACTCAAGCTATGGCGCCTCATTCAAGCGCGTGGCAGAAGGTGCCGTGATTGCGATGTCGCCACCAGATCTTGCCATCTACGCAGGTAGCTTCGATCCTGTGACGTTCGGGCACCTCGACTTGGTCGAGCGCGTTTCGCGCGTCTTTGGCCAAGTGGTGGTCGCCGTCGGAATTCACCCGACGCGCACGCCGCTCTTCAGCAATGAAGAGCGGCTCGAGATGCTCACCGAAGTGTGCCGGCCCTACTCCAACGTTCGCGTCGAAGCCTTTGGCGGTCTGTTGATCACCTTTGCTCGCAGCATCGGTGCACGTGTGATCGTGCGCGGGCTGCGCGCGGGGTCGGACTTCGAGTACGAGCTACAGATCGCGCACTCCAACGCTGATCTGGCACCAGAGCTCGATACCCTATTCCTGCCGACACGAACCAACTACGGATTCATCTCCGCTTCCCTCGTGCGTGAGATCGCCCGTCATAACGGCGAAATCGAACGTTACGCGCCCAAGGTCGTTTGCGCGGCGCTCAGGAAAAAATTCGGATTCTCGGCATAGCGCATCCATTCCATTGAATGCTGAGGCATTCCCTCACTTGGAACGCACCGGAAGGGCGGAAGGCTGATATCGAGCTCCCTTCAGCATCCCATACTGCGCCACGCGAGACTGCAGCCGCTATCACCGTAGCTCGCGGCCGTTGAGTAGTACGTTTGACAGTTGGTCTGCGCGGTTCCGGTAAGCCTCGCGCAGCACGTCTGCAGGTCCGCGCACGTGTGTTTCTCGACGCTTGCAGCACCCGCGGCACTGAACGAGCCAGCAACGCCAGAACTGCGCACAACGGAGGGGGCTCCCGCGGTGCCACCCAACACGTTGCTGACGCATGCCGTCGCCTCACTCACGCATGAGGATTGCACGCAGTCGAGAATGGAAGAAGTACAGTCGCGACAGGCCTGATCCTCTTGCGCCGAACAATCTCGAACGCACGCTGACTCGCAATTGCAGCCCTCGACGCACGATGTATAGGATTGGCAAAGGCCGCCTGTGCGATTTCCTTTCGCATCCTCGTTTCCATAGCAGCTAGTGAGTTGGCTCGAGCACTGACTCCTCATGCATTGTTCCACCGCGGGACAACGCGACCCTAGGCCGAGCGATACTGAGCTACAACTGGGATTCGCAGTGGACTTGGTCGCGGTAACCTTGCCACCAATTCCAGCATTCTGAGTGCGCGTGGTGCTGCCGCCAGCGCTGGCCTCAGCGTGTGAACTACCTCCGTTGGCCGTCGAATTGCCAGTTTCCTGAGCTTCCGCGCTGGAAGCATTACCTCCACAGGCCACCACGGCCGTCAATAGGAGCACCACATTACTGACCCACGCCAAAGTATCGGTAGATTTCACTGGAATGTCCTTGTTAGCGTTCTTGATATGAAAGACTTCCGTCACGGAGTCACTTCATTCTCGGGGTTTCAAACCTGATGCTAATCAGGGCACGCGCTTCGGTCTGGCCGTCAGACTCTGCGGATCGTGATCTCGAACCGACCTACGGGGCGCACCAAGATTGACTCTGCTTGATTATGAGTGAAGCACTGAGTCCGCATTTATGGAGCTGTGACACGAAATTCGGAGACGCTCGCGTTGTACCCCGCGGGATCACGATTGGTTGGACCGTTGCTGCCAATGGACTCCGTTCTCGAAACTTGCACACAGATCCATCACTCCCCAATGCCGCCAGGCATCATCGAGACGACGCAGAACTCGCCTGACCGGAGTCGTCACCGACTATCGTTCGTGAGAGCGAGGAATGCAGCTGCAGGGCCTGACTCAGAACTTTCCCGTTTCACCACCGCAAGCGCTCAGATACGCACACAACGTCTCGAGAGAGATCAGGGACAATACACCGCTGCGTTTCATCTTGAACCTCCTAGTCGCCAACTTGGATCCTGGAACGACCGCTTTCCCCGGCCGCGCCTCATGGGCTTCGTAGTTGCGTGATTCGAGCGAATCGTGGGTCCCTCGGACCAGGCGCCACGCGGTCACCCTACCAATGGGCGAGCTTCAGCAGCACCCGGAGCGTTCCTTCGCTGCATTGGGATCGACCGATGCACAAGCGACCAGAAGCAAACGGGCTCACGCGAACATCGCTATGAGCTAATCCGAACTTGCGCGTGAGCGCGAGTCTCGATAGATGGCCATCACATCCGTTTCCTCTGATAGAAAGTAGCCCAACAAACCCCAGAAGAGTGTAAGCGGAATACGCCAGAGCAGCGGGAGGACTCGCGGCGGCTCGATCAAGCTATCCAGTGTGTTATCCCGCAGCCGCATGTAGTACAGGTAAAATGATGCATTAAGAAATGGAACGACTGTATTCGCATACTGTTTGGGATAGTAGCGAATGAGTCTCCAGCCACAACGTTCGCCAGCAGACACGAGAGCCCGTTTAGAGAAGATGTGGCGATGGTATGGCAAGTGCAGCGCGTGTCCGTAGCGCCCAGGTTGAGCTAGATCGAGTGCTTCGGCATTGGGCGTTCCAATCGCGATGATGCCACCGGGTGCAACCAATTCCGACAGCGTTGAGAAGAAACTGGCCGGTTCAGGGACGTGCTCAAGGACGTCCTGCGCAAGGACAACATCGTAGGTACGTTCG
>JBLNFG010000385.1:0-9234 GCA_050263495.1 Myxococcales bacterium
GCGACAATATCCAACAGGCTGGCGAAGCTTGCGATTGGGGTACCTCCGCAGTCGAAGATCCCAACGCCTACGGTACCTGTAACAAGTCGTGCGCACTGAATGCGCACTGCGGCGATGGCAATGTCAATGTGCCGCAGGAACAGTGCGACAAGGGTTCAGAGAATAGCAACGCCGTTTACGGCGGATGCCGCACGGATTGTCAATTCGGACCGCACTGCGGCGATGGCGTTATCCAGACCGGTGAGGCTTGCGACAATGCATTCAATGACGACGCCTACCGCAACTCCAGCAACGCTTGTGGCCCCAAGTGCACCAACGTGCCCTTCTGTGGTGACGGCATCGTGCAGTCTCAGTATGAGTCGTGTGACAAGGGGCAGAACAACAACGACACGTTCTACGACGGGTGCACCACCTCGTGTGACTGGGGCCCGTACTGTGGCGATGGCGTCGTGAACGGATTCGAGATATGCGACAACGGCCTACGCAATGGCGGCTACGGAGAAGGCTCGTGCACGCTGGATTGCAAGGTTGGTCCCAAGTGCGGCGACGGCATCCGCAACGGTGCCGAAGAATGCGATCCGAATGATCCCAGCTCCAAGCCCTGTGACCCAGTCACGTGCAAGATCCAACCGTACTGCGGAGACAACATCCGACAGCTCGGCGAGCAGTGCGACTGGGGAGCGTTGGCGTCCACGGCCTACGGCACCTGCAATAGCAACTGCAGTTGGAACAGTGTCTGCGGCGATGGCACGACCAACGCGCCCGAGGAAGAATGCGACAACGGCGCAGCCAACAACAACGAAACCTATAACGGCTGCCGCGTGGATTGTCTACTTGGTGCGCATTGCGGTGACGGCGTCACTCAAGCCGCAGCGGGTGAAGTCTGCGATAACGGCTACAATGACGACACGTATCAGTTCTCCAGCGCCTCGTGCGGTCCCGGCTGCAAAGCGGTACCCAATTGCGGCGACGGAGTGCTTCAGCCGTTGTTCGAGGTCTGTGACAACGGCCCCGCGAACAGCGACACCGCCTACAACGGTTGCACCACGCAGTGCGTCTGGGGTTCCTATTGCGGCGACGGCAAGAAGGACGCCTCCGAAGTCTGCGACAATGGCTCGCGCAACACCGCTTACTCGCCAGAAGCAAACGGCTGCGGCTACGACTGTCAACCCGCACCCTCGTGCGGTGACGGCGAGCGCAACGGTCCAGAGCAGTGCGACCTCGGGAGCACGCTCAACACGGGTGCGTACGGCGGATGCAACGCCAACTGCACGCGCGCTCCGTACTGCGGCGATCACATCGTGCAAGCTGGCGAACAGTGTGACGATGGCACGACGGGAAGCGTCGCATGCTCACCCGCGTGCTTGGTGCGCACCGGGATCCTGCTCTAGATCCCTAGGGTCCTAACCCTACTCGGGGGCACATCGCGGATGTGCCCCCTTGGTTTTTGGGACCGACCCCAACGCAGACGTGTGACGAATCGTGCCTCGCAGACGTGTGACGAATCGTGCCTCGCAGACGCATGACGAATCGTGCCTCGCAGACGTGCGACGAACTGACCTAAAACCAGAACTTAGCTATTCGAGCACGAAAAAAGGGATTGTGGACGCACCCTCCACAATCCCTAAGCCTTGCAGGGCTGATGACCGACGTGTTTCGCTAGAGCCCGATCCACCCGGAGGCTGCCACCGAGAGGCCCAGTGAGAACTGGGACATGTTCGCGTCAAAGCTCGTCGCTCCAACCTTGTAGCTGCCCGACGAAAATGGAATCCACCCGAACATCAATGCCGGATCGAGGCTGAAGCCCGGCGCCGCAAACCAGCGCAGCCCGACCCGCGCCATCAAGAGTAATCCGGTCGCGCTGGCGTCGACGCCGGTGGTCGTGGTGTTGGTCTGCGGATTGTGACTTTCCGTTTTGGCACTTTGGTAAGTGATCCCAAGCGCACCGCCGATGAAGGGCCTCAGATTGGAGTCTGGCGAGAACATGTAATCGATCTTCGGGGCCAAGGTGAGGTCGAAGGTAGACTCCGTGTCCTCGTTTGCACCGTCCGTATCCAGCTTGGTGGTGTCGGAACGTCCGCCAAGTGCGAGCAGCCCGCCGAGAACCAGGGAGTCTGTCAGGCCATAGCCGCCCTCCAAGTTGACACCATTGCGGGACGCGAACCCCCAGTTGAACGACTTGGTCTTTAGCTTTCGCTCCCCGCCTCCTGGAACGTCCACGGTGGTGGACGCTTTGCTGTAAGTGAGAAAATCAGTCCCCAACGCTAGCTGCAGTGCCCCTTCTGTCTTTTGCGCATGCGCTGTCATCGAATGAAGCGAGACGAAAGCGAAGGAACACAGGATGCCAATAGTCCTACTCTGCATGAGAATTCCCTTTCAAAGGTCTAGGATGTCGGATGTCCGATGATGCTAGCGCGCTTCTACAATCGACTGAACCACGTGTCGACATCAGCCCATGTAGAAGGCAAGGCAAGCGTCAGTTTCCGCAGGCTGGACGCCCCCATTACGCCGGGGCTGCAACCGACCTTCCCTAACACCTCGGAAATGGCTCTCAGCCGGCAGGTTCGCACCTTAATTCTTGGTCACGCGCGTTCGCGAAAAGGACGGGCCTTGAATCGGATTTGCTCGAACCGACACCGCGACGCCACCTAGATTCTTGGCGACGCGGCTTACATAAGCGATCGTCGTCAACCTTGCGGTTTTCTTGGGCGGACATCGACGATGACTCCGAAGGGACGCGGGCGCCCGTTGCTTGCATCAAGCTGCGAACCGTGCACTCGGAGCTCAACACCGCGCATCAATGGAGCTTTCTACCACCGTCACACGGCCGCTATATTCGAAGAGATCACCCGTCGCGATCGCGGGATCGCGCTCTAGATTGAAGTGAACCGGGGCAGCTTCGTCGCCACCCCGGCACGTCGGATCTGCCTCTTCACACCCAAAGAGACCGATCGAAGCACCCCAAAGTACCCATCCCAAAGCGTTCCTCATGCCAGAAGAGGCAGCAACCTGCATGCCAGACTGACCTGTTTGTGATTTGGTCTTTCAAGCGCTGTAACGGTCTACAGCGCCAGCGACGCCGAGCGACGCCACTTTGCGGCAACGGGAAGCACGGCGTTGCGTCACATGCGCCACGGCTGGCACACGCGGGGCGGCTCTGTCGTGGTTGCACCGAACCGCACGCATTGCCAAACGGCGTGCGCCGGCCCGACACCAAGGCGGCGCGTGGGTCGTCGGGGTAGCTGTTGCACTGCGTGCGACAATGCCTCCAATTCACACCGCAGGGCGTATTGCGACTTACGGATATCTCCGGCGCAAGTCTGCGAAAGGAAGCTCTAACTCTCGCTCGGACGCTGGCGCGCGTCCGCCAAACAGTTGATCGTGTGACCCTCGGCTTTAAGTCGTACAAGGCTGCCGATTTCTGTTACCGGTAAGGTTGGGAGTACCCTTCAACCATCCAGGGAAGCGAGGCTATCGTGAATCTCGCGCTCGTTGCTAATGAATGTGGTTCTGAGGCTGGCGTAGCTGGCTCGGTTATCTCGCTTGCGGATCAGCTCGTGATCGATCTAGCGGAGTTTGGGATTACGACCTACTTCGGAGTGCCGGGCGGTGCCATTGAGCCGCTATTCAACGCGTTGGCGCGACAGCAACGCGCAGGCCTCGTCGAGTTGGTCCCGGTGCGCAGCGAGGGCGCTGCGGCATTTGCCGCCGACGGCTACTTTCGAGCTACCGGACGGATCGCGGTGTGCACGACGACCACCGGACCCGGGATTACTAACCTTCTGACCGCCGCCATGTCTGCCCATGCGGATCGCATTCCGATGCTGATTTTGACTCCCCAAGTCGCGCTCCGGAAAGAGGGGCGAGGTGCACTGCAGGAGTCCGTAGATGGCTACGATCTGCCGCGTGCCCTCGGCAGTTGCACGCGTTATTCCTCCACGATCACCCATCCCGACCAGTTGCCACATAAGCTGTCACGAGCGCTTGCGCGCGCCTTCGCACCACCCACGGGACCGGTGCATCTGAATATTCCTTCCGATCTGCTTGGGGCGCGACCACCCGCGAGCGTTCCTCGGTTGAGTCTGATGATGTTCGCTGCGGCACCGATTGATATTGGTGCGGTAGATGCGCTGATTCGCGACGTGCTCAACGCGTCTCGCCCCGTGTTCTATATCGGGGACGATGCCGGGCCGAATGCCCACCAAATCTACCAAGTCGCCCGTGTATTGGGCGCACGGGTGGTGAGCAGCCCGGCAGGGAAACGCTGGCTCGGTCATCTAGACCCCGTCTATAAGGGCGTTGTCGGCTTCTCGGGTCACGCGCGCGCGTTGGACGTGTTGCGAAAAGCGGATCGAATCGTGGCTTTTGGGGCGACCTTCGACGAGCTATCCACGAACGCCTATAGTGCTTTCCCAGACGTGCTCGTGTACTCGGTGGACCGCCATTTGGAGCACGCCTATCGACTTCCCCAAGTGCGTCCTGTGATTGGCGATCCCGGGCGAGTCATCGAGATGTTGCTCGAGCAGGCGCGGAGCGCCGTTGCCGGTGAGAAGCCACGTCACTCCTCCTTGCCACGCTTGGTGGCAGCACCAAACAGCCTGGTTCGAAAGTCGACGGACGTACATCCCTCAGAGCTCATGCACTGGCTGAGTCAGAAGCTGCCACCGGACGTGGTAGTACACGTCGATGCGGGCAACAGTTTCTCGTGGTCTACGAATGAGCTAGTCAGGCCGCGTCCAGATACCTATCGCGTTGCAATGGGTCTATGCACCATGTGTTGGGGGATCGGGGCGGTGATTGGCGCTGCTGTGGCGCACCACCGCCGGACGCTCTGCGTCTCCGGAGACGGGGCTATGCTGATGTCGAGCTTGGAACTCACGGTCGCGGTGGAGCGCAATCTTCCTGTAACTTACGTCATTCTCAACGATTCCAGCTTGGGCATGGTACGCCATGGTCAACGTTTGGGTGGGGCTGAACCAATTGCCCACGAAATTGCGCCCGTGCGCTTCGATCAGCTTGCCGCGGCGTGCGGAGCTCATGGTATTCGCGTCGCGACCACAGCCGAATTGGACGATATTCCGTTGACGTGGCTCGCCGACGACGATGCCGGCCCCTGTGTCATCGACGTGTGCATTGATCGGGAGGCGGTCCCACCCATTGGCAACCGCGTCGCGGGCCTCGCCGCGGGAGTCAGCCGATGATTGAGCTCCGCATTCATGGCCATGCCCCACCCATTGGCTACCGCGTCGCGGGCCTCACTGCGGGAGTCAGCCGATGATTGAGCTCCGCATTCATGGCCATGCCCCACCCATTGGCAACCGCGTCGCGGGCCTCACTGCGGGAGTCAGCAGATGACGGAAACTTGGGCAATTCAGTTGGCGCATGAGCTATCGGCGGTGACATTGTTCGATGAAGGGGTCGAGGCAGCGCGGAACGCCTGTGTTGCCGGCGCCTCGATTGCGGCTGCGGCTATTACGGCTGCGGCCTGGTACGACAACCCGCTGACTGGTGTGCCGGCGCTAAGAGATTGCATGGAGCTGCTCGCAGCTCTTCCGCTGGAACTCGAGGCGTGGCAAACGGCGCTAGCCGGGCGCAGCCACCCAGAGACCATGGATCCAAACTACACGCCTGGTTTCGGATTCGTGAGCGAGCTTCAGGCAAAAGCTATCCTGGAATCGTGTAAACGTTTGGTTGCGGCGTGTGGGTTCCGTCCCGAGGCGGCACACAGTGCTTACTTCCTCCGCCACCATCAGGAGTTGTTTTCTACGAGTGGTGCATTGAACCACGTGGGCTTGGCTGCGCTGCTCTTCGTAGATCACCACGTCGGCATCGAGGAATCCGAACGGCGATTCCTCGTCTGGCGCATCGAGGTGGCGGTCGAGCAGGCGCAATTGGCGCGGCGCAAGGGGGCGAAGGAGTTTCCATTCTTCTCTGAGCGCTATGTGTATGAAGGTACTTCTCCACCCGTGCGAGCCTTCGATATGGACGAACTCATGCAACGGGTGGGGCTGGAGTAAACGCCTGACGTAGACGTCCTGGAGTAACCATGTCAACACAGCCCGATCGAGTGCCCGATCCACATACTCTGCCAGAGTTACGCGCGGCTTGCGGTATTGCGCAGCTCGGACGTCAGGTAATAGTCCACGGAAAGGATCTTCACCACGAGTGCCTGGATCTCAGCTACGTACAATACCTGCTGTTCTGCGCAACCAAGAGAGCATTTGATTCGACGCAAGCGCGCGTCCTCGAACGACTGTGGATCAGCACGGGTTACCCTGACGCGCGGATCTGGTGCAACCGCATCGCGGGCTACCTAGGTGCGGCACGGGTGGATCCAGGGTTGGCCATGAGCGCTGCCATTGCAGCCAGCGACAGTACCACGTACGGGTTTCGTGCGATGGCTCAGGCCTACGAGGTGCAGAGTACCATTCCCGAGGAATTGTCCGAACGCGAAGCGTGGTTATCGGCCGCACTCGCGGCTGGACGCATTCTGCACGGCTACGGCAGGGTCTTCACGAATCGCGATGAACGCATCCCGGCGGCACTCAAGATCTTGGCTGATGCTGGCCTGCGCGCTGGACCGGCACTGCGCCGAGCCTTCTGGTTACACCGCGAACTCGGACGACTAAAGGGGATCGAGATGAACATCTCGGCGCTTTGGGCGGCCATCGCGATCGACTTCGGCATCGGGGCACTCGAGTATCAATCGTTCATGCTGCTGATGTTTGCACCGGGTTACGTCGCTGTTTACAACGATCAACGTTCGCGCAAACCCTTCTCGTTCCTAGCCGGTCATCAGAGCCTGCCGAGCGACTAGATTCACGGGTGACAGCAATGGAACAACTACTAATGCCAGGCGCGCTTACACGACGCAGTTTGCCTTATCATCTATCTCGATGCGTTGTTTGTATCAGTCAGCGACGGCGTCCAAGTACAGAAGGGTGCGTTCTACATCGACCGCAACCCGATTCCTGCAGTAAGAAGCGCTTGGTCTGCGCCACCCAAGCCCCAGGCGCCGCCCCCCAATTGGTGCCGCGAATTGGCTCGATGAGACGTGTACGGGTCGCCGAGCGACCAGGTGGGGAACGGCTAGTTCTGCGGTGGGAACGAGGAGCCCGTGTCCAATGCTGCCCTGACCGTGAGCAGCATGCGATCGGGGTCGTAAGGTTTGCTCAATAGCTCGAGGCCGGTTTGCTTCGCTAACGCAACGGCATTGTTACCGGCAGTGTAGCCGCTGGAAAGCACGATTGGGGTGTTGGGGTGAAGCGATCGAATTCGTTCGACAACCTCTCGACATTCCATCCCCGGCATCACGACGTCCAGAATCACCAACCCATAGCTTGCGTCAGCGATAGCACGACACGCTGCATCCCCATCTTCGACGGCATTGACGTGATATCCCGCCTTCTCGAGGATGCGTACGGCCGCCGCGCGCACGAACTCGTCGTCTTCGGCCACAAGCACCAATTCGTTGCCACGGGGTGACGGCCGCTTGAGGCGAGGACCAACGTCTTCCGCCAGCATTTCGGCGGCTGGCAGATAGATCTTGAACGTGGTGCCGATGCCCACCTCGCTGTAGCACTGAATGATGCCGCGGTGCTGCCGTATGATTCCGTAGGTTACGGCGAGGCCCAACCCCGTACCGACGCGTGGCCCCTTGGTGGTGAAGAAGGGCTCGAAAATCCGATCTTGCACCTCCTTCGACATGCCGGTTCCATTGTCCGTGACGGTCAAAAGGACATAGCGGCCAGGCTTCGCCCACGCGTGGGTTTCCGCGTAACGATCGTTGATCACCACTTGTTGAGTCTCGAGTGCAATGCGCCCGCCCTTGGGCATCGCGTCCCGCGCATTGATCATGAGGTTCATCAGCACCTGATCGACTTGTGGTGCATCTGCCTCGATCATCGGCAAACCGCTTCCATAGCGCGAGTCGATCTCGATCGTCTCGGGCAGCACGCGTCGAGCCAGCTGCAGCAGCTGCCGCACTTGGACGTTCATATCCAGCGCTTTCAGGTGCAGCTCCTGTGAACGGCTCATCGCCAAGAGTTGCCTCGTCAAGCCCTCTGCGCGCATCGCTGCAGCTCGGATCGATTTGATTTCCGCTTTGATTTCCGGCTTCTCTGCCATCTCTTCCGCGAGTGCCGAGCTCACAGTGATCACTGTCAGCAGATTATTGAAGTCGTGTGCGATTCCCCCCGCCAACATACCCAAGCTTTCGAGTTTCTGCGACTGCATCAGGCGCCGTTCGAACTCGCGCCGATCCTTTTCGGCGCGTGCCTGGACCTCGACGAAGCGAATACGGCTTGCCGCCACCACGATCTGGCTTGCCATACCGACCAGGTAGTCGAGTTGGGCAGGATCGGGGGGACGACATCCCTCTTCACCAAAAGTACCAAACCCGACGATGCCAAAGGGCTTATCCAGCAGACGCAAGGGAATGTTGATGAGCGTTCTGTTCTGCAGCTTTTCGACGGTTTCCTTGTTCGTGCGAGGATCAAGTCGTGCATCTTCGATGACGACCGGCGAATCCGAGGCAACGAGGGCCTCGAGGAATTGGTCACCCTTTACCTTCAGAACGGGAGCTACCTCCCACACGCGTTGACGGTGCTTCGCACTCGATATGTCAATCAGCCGCAGCTCTTCGAGTTGCTCGTCGTCGGCCACCATGAACCAGGCGTGATTGTATCCTACGATCTTTCGCGCTTCTTCCCGCGTGGCCTCGAGTAGCTCTTCAAAAGAGGCTGCGTGCTGCAGGACTCTAGCGAAAACGAGTAGGTGCTCGAAAAGGGATTCGACCATGGAGTGTTTGACTCATTGCGGCCGCTTCGCGTCAGGTAAGAGGTGTTTCTGCGGGCAGTCACAGCAGTGGAGACGTCTCACTAACGGGCGGGGAAGGCAGATCTTGGCCCCACGCTACCGCCTCCATGATTTGAACTCAATTGGGAAATCTGGGTAGCCTGGCGCTTTGCCGGCTGCCCCGCCCAAGCGTATTGAGTCGTGTTGGTGCTCCAAGGTAAGCATGCTCACCCGTCTGGAAGCCTTGCCTCTGAGTCCCATGGTACTAATGTAGTACACAGGTTTCTAGGGCGATTTGTACCCCGCGCCGGTACCACGAGTTGACATGGGCAAACTGCGTCTGCCCGTTTCACACTCAACTATTTACGCCGTGCGCTTGGGTTCTGTACTCTACGGCGCCCGTGGGTCGCGGCGGCCCGGGCGATCTGCGTCTGCACA
>JBLNFG010000386.1:0-2697 GCA_050263495.1 Myxococcales bacterium
GAACTACGGTTCCAGTGGCGATGCCTAATACTTCGACGTATTGATCGTCACTCTGCCCCAACGCGACGGATTGTTTCGAGCCACCGAGCGGTGATGATAACCGCACCCACGCTTGACCATCCCGAACCGTGATGGCCCGCCGTGGAAGCCGCGCAGGGACCCGACGCGATGGCAACTGAACAACCGCCTCGACGCGCTGACCCACTGCGAGTGCGTACTCCGGATTGGAAGTCCACTCAGCCCACGCGACTCGCACCTTGTTTTCTGCGCGCACTCGGGCTTCGTCAGCGCCAATCGTTCTAACCTGCATGCGTGCGCCGACACGCACAATTCTGCCTTGCCCTAATGTTGTCAGCTCTCCCGGCAGCTGCACCGTGATGCTTTGGCCAATCTCGAGAAGCGCACCCTCGTGTTCTTCGGCCTCGAGCCGAAGCTCCTGCCGATCTACATCCGCGATCTCGAAAGCTGGTGGGGCATCGATCCGTGGTGGCCCCACCGTGTCACCTGGATCAAGATGACGCGAGAGAATGACGCCATCGATTGGCGACACCAGCCGAGTTCGCGCAAACACGATCTGCGCCGCTTGACGGGATGCAGTAGCAGCCGCCACGCGCTCACGAGCAGCTTGAACATCGTCGTGACTACCTCCGGCCTGGGCCTGACTCAATCGGGCTTCCGCGCGTGCCAACTGAGCACGAGCGATCTCTTCAGCACGAACGGCGTCTTCTGCTGATGCCTCAGCTTCGGCTCCTTCCAGATGCAACAGCGCGCTACGTTTGGCTCGGTCCTTGGCTTGTTCGAGTTGAGCACGGGCGGCCGCCACTTCGGCTTCGAACGCCGCCCGCTCTTCGTCCCGTGCCCCGTTCGACACCGCACGCGCCGCCGCAGCTAGCGAGCGCACTTCGGCTTCGCTGCGCGCCACGTTGGCACGCAATTCATCGCTGTCGAGTTCCGCCAGGAGATCTCCGGCGTGCACTCGGTCTCCTTCGGACACCTTGACGCGAAGGACCACCCCGTCCATGCGCGGGCGGACTTCGGCGACTCCACCCTGTGCAGCAATTAGGGCCTGCACGGTGAGCTTCTTGCGAAGCTCGCCGGCCTCGACCACGGCCGTGGTGCGTCGGTCGTCAGACCGCGTCCAGGCCACGGCGAATCCACATCCAAGAGTCCCAACCAGCGTGAGCGTTAACGCAAGCTTCTTCATGACACTCCTTGTTTCCCCGTGCGATCGAGTCGACAGTCCCTCGCAATTCGGCCGTCATCCATCTCGACCATCCGATGCGCATAACGTTCGAGCCGATGATCATGCGTTACTAGCAGTACGGCCGTGGTCGGCGATACGTGGTCGCGTAGGAGCTCCATCACCGTCGTCGCGCTAGTGACATCGAGAGCCGCAGTCACCTCATCACCCAGTATCAGTAGCGGCGCGTCGGCAATCGCCCGCGCCACTGCCACCCGCTGTTGTTGCCCACCGGATAACTGCGATGGGTAATGACGCATGCGATCAGCCAAGCCGACTCGACGAAGCGCTTGTTCTGCTCGCTCGCTTGCTTCTCGCTTGGGACATCCTCGTACACGAAGCGATTCGAATACATTGTCGAAAGCCGTCAAGCCGGGGAAGAGGTTACTGTGTTGGAACACAAACCCCACCAGTTTGCGCCGCACTTCCGTGACTTGACTGTCGGGTAACTCAGAGATCGGAATGGAACAGAGCTCCACTTTGCCGCGAGTTGGTCGGAGCAGACCGGCGAGAAGCGAAAGCAGTGTAGTCTTGCCCGATCCAGAGGGCCCCATCAAGAGCGTGAGCTCCCCTGGAGCCAAAGCGAACGAGATTCCGTGGAGGACCTGCGTTACGAGTTCGCCGGTTCCGTAGTTCTTGTACACCTCTTCGGTACGTAAGATCAGATCTGGAGGCTTCACTTGAATACCTCGGCAACTTCGATCGAAAGGACCCTAAGTATGCTCGTCATGCTTGCGAGGACGCACATCAGTGCAATCGCGCCGCAACCAACCAGCGTAACCGATGGAGAGAGAATGACCTTGAGTCCGAAACCGTACACCAACTCCCGAACGCCTAGCGCCATCAACAGCCCCGATACTTGACCTACCACGCAGAGCAGAGCAGCCTGCCACGCTACGAAACCGACTAATCGTGAACGGGACGCACCCAAAGCCTTCAGCGTGGCAAGTTCAGTTAGGTGCTCTTTCGTGACGGCGTAGAGAGTCTGCCCTACGATTGCAATACCCACAATCAACCCGAGCAAGGCCCCGAACGCGAGCGCAGTTCCAGCGCCTGAGCCACCAACCCAATAGTCCTCGCTCTTCTGTTGGAATTCCCTCGTGGTCAGCGCATGTAGATCGGGCTCGGCTTTTACCGTGCTCATTACATCGCCTTCGCAGGCACGATTAGCGAGCTCAAGCACCAGGAAGGTGAAACGCCCCTCGGCTATGCCAGTCACACGGCGTGCTGTCGGCACACTCATAAATAGGAATGGCATCAGGGTGAAGGAGTGAATTCCCTGTGTCAGTGCCGAGACATAGATGGTCGACGCATTCGCCTCGAACGACGCCGTCAAAGGGCTGTCCGCGATCTGCAGCTTCTTTAGCTGACTTGTATCTATGGCAACCCTCATCGGTCCTTCGATGTCGCTCGGTAACCCATGCGCCATGGACCAAGGGATTAGTGCTCCAGGCTCC
>JBLNFG010000387.1:0-2657 GCA_050263495.1 Myxococcales bacterium
GAAAGATGCGTCGCGACGTTTGAAGCGTCTTGACGAACATCGCCCCAAACAGCGACACCACGAGGGCCAGCAACGCGTAGAGCGGCAGATGGGTGAGTGTCAACGGATAGTGCCCAACGTGCCCGAACAGCGTCGTTTGGCCAAAAATCGAGATCACGACCGAGTAACTCACCACGCTAGCAAGCACCGATGGAACGAGTGCATCGGACTCGAACCCATCCTTGTATAAGACCTCCACGGCCAAGAGTGCGGCCCCGAGCGGCGTCCGAAAAACAGCGGAAATTCCCGCAGCAACACCAGCCACGAGCAGAATGCGCCGCTCACGGCTGTTGACTCGCAAGACTCGCGCGATAAGCGACCCAAGCGCGCCGCCGATTAGCATGGTGGGCCCCTCGCGACCCCCTGCACCACCGCTGCCAAGACTAAACAGCGACGCCAACGCTTTGACCCAGATCACGCGCCTTCGGATCACGCCTCCGCGGTGATGAAACGCTTCAATCGTGGCGTCCCCACCGCCACCGCGCGCTTCCCTCGAGTACCGAACAATGAAACCGCACCCTAGCCCCCCGAGCGCTGGCAAGATCATCAAGAGCCAGGGCCGGAATGCACTCGTTTCGACAACTCCCCGACCAAAAATCTCACCCTGTGCACGCAGCGGTTGGTAACCCGTCAACCGCTCCAGCAACAGCATCTGTGTGAACTCGAGCGCGGCGAAGAAAGCGGCCCCCATTAGTCCAGCAGCAACACCAACCACGGCTGCATGGAATACAACTCGGCCCACGATGCGCAGATCGAGGGGGCCAGCGCCAGCCAGCGCCGAAGGCAGCAGGGCACCGTAACCGCCCGGTAGGCGTTCTAGCCAGCGCGATCGCGGCTTTCGGGGGAGATCAGCCATAGGCCTCGTCGCAAGTCGCCACGGGTGTGGCAGTGCAGCTAAAGATCACAATACTGGTCCGCGTTGATCCGCCGTTCTTGTCGGCGTTTGCTTAGCAATATCACAGCTGGGTCCGGCGCAGTTTCGATCCGGTGGGCGGCCCGCATTCAACGGCTTCGCGCCAGCCCAATGCCCGTGCTGCAGCGGCTCACACTGGGGCAAATTTGGTAGAGGAAGCGCCCGCGTCGACGGTACCTTCGCCGCACTCCGGTCCTGGCAGCCCGACCAGACCTAAGCGCCCACTTATGATTCCATCGAATTGGTGATACGAATGTGCAATGAGCCAATCTGTTGGTTCCGCAAACGTCGCTCCGCCCACGATGCTTGGTACAGACCCGCTCTGGTACAAGGATGCGATCTTCTACGAGGTTCGTGTCAGCTCGTTCTTCGATGGAAACGGAGACGGCATTGGAGATTTCCTCGGACTCGAACAGAAGCTCGACTATCTGGAAGATCTGGGGGTCACCGTGCTTTGGTTGCTCCCGTTCTACCCGTCACCACTGCGCGACGACGGGTACGATATTGCCGACTACACCGACGTTCACCCAGACCTAGGCACGTTAGAAGATTTTCGTCGCTTCATCAATGCAGCTCATCGACGAGGCCTACGCGTTGTCACCGAGCTCGTGATCAATCACACGTCGGATCGACACCCGTGGTTTCAGCGCGCCCGGCGCGCCCCGAAAGGTAGCTCAGCTCGCGACTTCTACGTGTGGAGTGACGATCCACACCAGTACCAAGAGGCCCGCATCATCTTCAAGGACTTCGAGAGCTCGAACTTCACTTGGGATCCGGTCGCGCAATGCTATTTCTGGCACCGATTCTACTCTCATCAGCCCGATCTGAACTTCGCCAATCCAAAGGTCCTCGAGGCAGTGCTCGAGGTGCTCGACTTCTGGTTTGAGATGGGTGTGGATGGGCTGCGCTTGGACGCCATTCCGTACCTGATCGAGCGAGAGGGTACTAACTGCGAGAATCTGCCCGAGACCCACGACATCATTCGTCGGATCCGTAGCCATGTCGATCAACGCTATCAAGATCGAATGCTGCTTGCCGAAGCAAACCAGTGGCCTGATGACACAGCCGCGTATTTCGGCAAAGGCGACGAGTGCCACATGGCGTTCCACTTTCCGATCATGCCTCGGCTATTCATGGCCCTCGAAATGGAGGATCGATTTCCTCTAGTAGACATCCTGGAACAGACGCCCGACATTCCGGCAAGTTGTCAATGGGCACTGTTCCTGCGCAACCACGACGAGTTGACGCTCGAGATGGTCACCGAAGAAGAGCGCGAATTCATGTGGCGCGCCTATGCGAGCGATCCAAGTGCCCGCATCAACCTCGGCATTCGTCGTCGTTTGGCTCCGCTACTCGAAGGTAGCCGACCGCGAATCGAGCTGCTTACGGCGTTGTTGCTGTCGCTGCCAGGCACTCCAGTGCTCTACTACGGCGACGAAATCGCAATGGGCGACAACATGTATCTTGGTGATCGCAATGGCGTAAGAACCCCGATGCAGTGGAGCCCGGATCGGAACGCCGGCTTCTCTCGCGTCAACCCCCAGCGGCTACTATTACCGGTGGTCATCGATCCCGAGTACCACTATGAGGCGATCAACGTTGAGACCCAGCAGAGCAATCCAGAGTCGTTGCTCTGGTGGATGAAGCGTATCCTTGCTCTTCGCAAGCAGTTCGCTGCATTTGGTCGTGGTAGCCTGACTGTGCT
>JBLNFG010000388.1:0-5212 GCA_050263495.1 Myxococcales bacterium
ATTGCAGCTGGCGCAATGCCACGCGCCGCTCGTCGCCACGCCCCTCGTCACTGAAGGTCGCCAGGTTGGCGGATTCGTCCTGGGGCTTCGCCGACATTTCCAGCGCACTTCGCACGGTGGGCACCTGGGCGAGGCAGCCCATTGAGTCGGCGGCGCAAAGAGAACAGTGCCTCACAACGGACAAGTGACGCGACGCCAATTGCCGTGCCTTCGTCAACGTTTGCCCAGTTGCACTAGGTAAGTCCAGAAATGCCGCGTGGGCCGAAGTCGGGCTCGTGAAGGGTTGAACGTGGACGTGCGTAGCGCCTGCTGCGGCGACTTCTCGAGCAACGGCTTCGATCTCGTTGTCATTGATGGTCGAGATGAGCCGGAAGTTGACGCGCACCGTGATCCCCGCGTCAGCCGCAGCCCGAATCCCGGCGAGCTGCTGTGCAATCAGGTACTCGGCGGCCTCGGCTCCCGCTAAGATTCGATCGCTCGCTTGGACCCAATCGACGATGCGCGCAACGACCTCGGTACGTACCGAGTTAACCGTAACCGTACAGAGTGAAACCCCCAAAGCCTGCATCCGCTCCACGTGGTTCACCAAACCGACCCCGTTTGTTGCCAAAAAGAACGGGACCTTGGGCCATTCAGCCCGGAGGAGCGTCAACGTCTCGAACACGGTCTCGCTGTTGGCGAGCGGATCACCTGGCCCTGTAACCCCAACGCTCCTGATACGCGGCTCGCGTCTGAGTGATTCGAGTGCGTAGGAGAGCGCCTGCTTCGGGGTTAGCAGGACGGATCTGTTTCCGAGCGGGCTGTTGTTTGCGCAGTCTCCGCTGCGGTCACAATACGCGCATTGGATGTTGCAGCGCGGTGCGACCGGCAGATGCAAGGCCGCGTGCTTCTCTTCACCTTCATGGACGCAGGAAAGGTATTGGACGACAACGTCTCGCTCGTCGGCGTCGACTTCTGTTTGTGTCGCTCTCGTGGAATTCACTCGGCTCGTGACTCGAGCCTAGGTTCCCTCGTATGTCGCGGCCGTAACGTGAGGGTGTCCAATCGTGGCCCCGAGAGAATCGCCTCGACCGGACCGGCCAAGGCGCTCACGACGGCCAGCACCCGCGTTTTCGTCGAACGGGCGAGCGGTGCACCAGTTTTTGGGTCGGTGCACCGCGGCTCAGCTCACCTATACCTCACACCTTACGACGGGATAAACCGCCCGATTCCGTTCGACCGGTCCCGCAGACGACGACCTGGACTCCGAGTTCGTTTTGCAGTTCCCGCACCAGGCGAACGCCCTCAGACCGTTCCCACTCGGTCAATTGCAGGTAATCTAGAGCAGGCTGGAGCGCTTGAGGGCCAAAAACCTTGAGATCCGGGTTGAACCAACGCACGGCTGCTCCTGCCCCACGCATGAGCCAGCTTGTCGTCAGAATCGCGGTTGGCACTCGCGCGTTTTGGAGCAGATCGATCAGTTGCTGGCGTTGCGTGCCGTTCGGCGCACCACCGTCCGACACGACCAAAATCCGTTGATCGCCCAATGGCTGATATGCATCGGCACCGCCGACGTATCGTGTCCATTCCTCGTCGGATGGCGCCTCCGCCCCGTGCACCGTGACGACGAAGCGCCCCAAGCGCCTCCACTTCATCGTGGGCTTCGTTCCCTTGAGCATGGGGGCAGGATAGGGTCGCTTATGCAAGTTACGCAATGCCCAATTACGCAAAAAGCATACACTTGGTCATCGCGTAACGCTGGGGTAGATCCATGAGCGCAATGCTCGGGACACGAACCAGGGCGGCGCTGAAGTTACGGTCAGGATCATTGAAGGGGGCTCATACAGGATCCATGAAACCCCAAAGCACTTGAGGATCGGGGACTTCAGTTGGCAGGCCACTTCGGCGGGAAGTAGCACACGGGATCGTCCACACCTGTCTTCACCGGAATGGAACGTACGGACCCGGTTCGCTGGAATCGAGATACAGTGTGGCGCGCAACGCCGGGGTTTTTGCCTTTGTCCGCCTTTGGGTTGGTAGAGATTCCGGCGCTCAGCACGTTCTTGAAGTAGATCTCGGCGCCTGCCCAGCTCCGCTGGGTACCGTGGTCCTGCGTGGAATCCTACACTGCGTGTGATGCTGCCTCCACCCGTCGGCGCTACGCGCCGCCGACCTCCTCCAACATCGTGCTCGGTCGCCGCTGGCGACCCGCGCGCGATGGGAAGGAGGTGGACACACGGCGAGGAACTATCGCGATGATTGTCAAACCAACTCAGCCCGAAGGGCCAGCGCAGCGCCGCCATTGCTCCTCCCATCCGAGCGCAGCCTCTTAGGCGAGCACGGATTTGGGAGGAGCAAGCACTCGCAGAGCGAGTGCGGTGGTGGGCAGCAAAACACTTGCCGCCTTCACTCTGCCTGCGTCGCTCCTCGCAAAGCAAGGAACGTGGCTCTTAGTGTACTTCGTCCAGCTCGCTGGACTGCGTCACTTCGTGTCGGCACATGCCCAGCTGCGCTGGGCACCGTGGCCCTCCGTAGAAAGGTCCACTGCCGTGCCCTTTGCCACTCCGATTCGCTCGGGTTTTTGGCTGCTCGAAACGAACAGAAACCCGGGACACCCACTAGCCTCTCGTGTTGGGTAACCTCTGCGGCGCTCACGCAAGCACCGTTGGCCCCCGGGGGGGCAGAGAGGTCGCAGCGCTCCGTGTGACCTCTTCGTGTCACCGCCCCATGGAACGAGCGCTCAACGAAGGGTTCTCGGCACACTCAGCCCCAGCCCGTCGCAGGTGTGTGGCAGCGCGCCAACCGATCGGTTCTCGAACGAGGCCGGGGCTCCACGCTACGGTCCCTTGGTCACGATTAGTAATCGATCATGCCGACAACCACCTTGTGAGTCTGGACTTGGGTATCGTTACCATCCCCACGTCCGCAGCGTCGCCGCCACACGGACCCAGAGGGTTACGTGGCCCTGCCTGTTACGAAGAGGGTAGTCGCAGTGCATTCATCCAACACCACACAAACTTTCTCCCGACGCTCAGAATCTGATCACAGAAACGGACTCCGGACGCCACTGCCGCTCGGACACTCCAGTCCCGGACCCCACCCTATAAGGATAACGAAGCCGCCTTCTAATATTACAGCTCTCCTCGTCGCTCGGCCAATCCAACCTGGTAGGCATGCCATTGGCTTCAGGGGAGGAGTCCATGGATTCCAAGTCGCTCGGGGTTGTGCCCGCCGCGAGCTGTCGACCAACGCTTGGTCAGTTACTACCCGGTGAGTGTTTCCGTGACCAACAGAAGTGCAGTAGTGGGAATAGACTTCGGGACGGACTCAGTACGAAGTATTGTTGTTGAAGCAACCAACGGAAAAATACTGGGCAGTTCCGTTAAGTATTATCCCCGATGGGCCAAAGGTCTCTATTGTAGCCCCATCCAGAATCGGTTCCGTCAACACCCTCTCGATTACGTGGAGTGTTTGGAAGCCGCCGTTCGGGAAGCGCTCGCTCAGGCGGGAGCCGAGGTCGCTTCGGCCGTAAGGGGCATTGCAGTCGATACGACTGGTTCGACTCCGGTGCTCGCGGATAGCGCCGGACGTCCTCTGGCCCTGGACGCGCAATTCGCCGAGAACCCGAACGCAATGTTTGTGCTTTGGAAGGACCACACTGCCGTAGCTGAGGCCGAGCGAATTAACCATCTTGCGCGAACCTGGGGCGGGATCGATTACATCAAATACGTCGGCGGAATCTATTCGTCGGAGTGGTTCTGGGCCAAGGCCGCTCACATCCTCAAAACGGATCCCGCAGTAGCAAAAGCGGCGGTTACCATCGTCGAACACTGCGATTGGGTCCCGGCAATGCTCACCGGCAGCACCGATTCGGCGAAATTCAAGCGCAGTCGTTGCGCAGCGGGGCACAAGGCACTCTGGCATCCAGCATTCGGTGGCTACCCGGCAGATTCCTTCCTAGAACAGATCCACCCTAGCCTTCCTGCACTGAAGGACACGTTGGGAGTGGACACCTATACTTCGGACACCCCGTTTGGCACGTTGTCCCCGGACTGGGCAGAGAAGCTTGGCCTTCCTCTTGGGGTCGTCGTTGCGGTCGGTGCTTTCGATGCCCACATGGGTGCGGTTGGCGGCGGAATCTGCTGCAATCGGTTGCTGAAGGTCATGGGCACGAGCACGTGCGACATGGTCGTTGCACCCTTCACTCGGGACACTGAACGCATCGTCGCTGGAATCTGCGGGCAGGTGGATGGCTCGATTATCCCGGGCATGCTTGGATACGAGGCGGGACAGTCCGCTTTTGGCGATGTCTACGCCTGGTTCAAGTCACTTCTCTGCTGGCCTCTCGACAACATTCTGCCGCTCGTCGATACGAGCTCCAACGACTCGAAGCGTGATCTCGCTGATCGCACGCGAGAGAGAATCATTCCCGCACTCGAGGCAACGGCGCGAACGTTGGCACCCGAAGAGACGGCCGTCGTCGCCCTGGACTGGATGAACGGACGCCGCACTCCCGACGCGAATCAGCGGCTTGCAGGTGCGATCACGGGCATACGATTGGGAACGAGCGCGCCCCACATCTATCGAAGTCTGGTCGAAGCGACTGCCTTTGGTTCCCGAGCGATCGTCGAGCGCTTTCGAGAGCATGGAACGCAAATTGACAGCGCAATCGCCATCGGAGGCGTCGCCCAAAAGAGTCCGTTCGTCATGCAGACCGTGGCCGACGTGATGAACCTCGATGTTGCCGTCCCAGCCGGTGACCAAACGGTTGCCTTAGGCGCCGCGATGTTTGCCGCCACCGCCGCCGGTCTCTACGCGCGCGTCGAAGATGCCCAGCGGGCTATGTCCGCTGGTACTGAGTCGACCTTTCATCCCGATCCGAAGCGCGCGAGGCTCTATGACAGACTTTATGAGAAGTACGTCGCTTTAGGCTCGTTCGTTGAGCACGAGCTGACCTGTACATCATAAGGAACGCTCTCGGGCGCAATCGCAAGTTTAGGGTCGTCGAGGTCACGATATGAGCGCATCAGCCAAGCAAGAAATCTGGTTCCTAACCGGCAGCCAAGCGCTGTATGGCCAAGCAACTTTGGACGAAGTGGCGACGCACTCTCGCCAGATCGCCGCCTACCTCGACGCGCTCGAAGCACTGCCGGTTCGAGTGGTTTGGAAACCAACACTGACTGAGCCAGGCGCGATCTTGCGGACCTGCGTTGAGGCAAATGCGTCATCCGAC
>JBLNFG010000389.1:0-2614 GCA_050263495.1 Myxococcales bacterium
CGACGCTCAACGACCGCGACGACACTCAACGACCGCGACGACGCTCAACGACCGCGACGACGCTCAACGACCGCGACGACACTCAACGACCGCGACGACGCTCAACGACCGCGACGGCTTATCCGTCGCGCGACGCCGATACGCGATCAGGGACCCGTAGGTTGACTAGGGTTTCGAGATCCTCTTCGGCGACGTCCACTGAGTCCGGGTTGCCGAGCGAGGCGAGCAACTCGTGGTCGAGCAGGTGCGTGACGCGCACGTTTCGTGTAGCGGCGAATAGGCTATTTTTTATGTGAGGATGCTCAGTTTCCAACTCGGCGAGCAGCTCCTTGATCTTGCGGCGCTGAAGGTTGGGCTGCGATCCGCAAAGGTTACACGGAATAATCGGGAAACCCTTGGCGTGGGCGAATGCCGCGATGTCCTTCTCAGTGCAATAGATGAGCGGTCGGATTACCACATTCTGACCGTCGTCGGCGCGAAATCGCGCTGGCATTGCTCGGAGCTGCCCCGAGAAGAAGGCGTTCAGTAAGAGTGTCTCGATGCTGTCGTCGCGATGGTGTCCAAGCGCAATTTTGGTCGCTCCAAGCCGTTTTGCGGTGGTGTACAGAATCCCACGCCGGAGCCGCGAGCACAGCGAGCAGTAGGTCTTTCCGTTCGGAACCTTCTCCTTCACGATCGAGTAAGTGTCGTCCTCCACGATCTCGTACGCATAACCCTGTTCGGCAAAGTACTTGGGCAAGACTTCGCTCGGGAACCCAGGCTGCTTCTGATCGACGTTCACGGCAACCAACGAGAACTCGAACGGCGCGCGACGTTTGATCTCCCGCAGCAGATAAAGCAGCGCGAGCGAGTCTTTGCCCCCACTTACTGCGACCATGATCCGATCGTTCGGTTCCAGCAGACGGTGCTCCTGGCTGGCACGAGCAAGTTGCTTCAACAGGCGGTGTTCGAGGTTGTGGGGCATGCGTCGCCGTCGAACATAGCGCGGCAAGCCGACCGTTGCCGAGGAATCAAGGGGCCCGCAGACACTCCGGCTTGTACGTTTTGATCCCGTTGCTGAAGTAGAACGGAACCGCGCACGGATCGTCGTCCGGCGACGCTGACACGCGTGGCTTGCTCTCCGCGGTTGCAGTCGCGGCCTCAGTCTCCGTCGCGTGCTTCTTTGCATCCGCGGAACGCGCGCCGTCTGCGGGCGATAGGGTGTGCTTCTTCGCGTCTAGGTCATCCGTGTCGGGCGCATTGGATCGGCTTTTCGTGGCTCCCGCCCGGGCAGGTTGGGGCGTCATGGGAGCTGGCACGGCCGATGTGGACGCCGCGACGGGTGGCCGCTCGACGACCAGCGCGAGTTCAAGCGACGTTTCATGGTCGAAGCGGAACTTACGGGTCAGGGTGCGATAGCCCTGCAGCGAAATCTCGATAGTGTGCTCGCTGCCCGCGGCAACTCGCACCTCGGTGGGATTTCCGGGCTGTGGCAGCCCATCAAGGCGGATTCTCGCTTGCGGTGGTTCCGCGTGCAGACGCAACAGCACGTCGTGCGGGCCCGATACTGCAGCCGCTGCCGCGTTGCTCGATTGCGCGTTCGTCTCGAGAACGTTCAAGAAACCAATTGCCCCGGCCAGCAGCACCGCGACGGCACTCGTTACCACGCCGAGAGTGATGAGCTTGGTGCGTCGCGGCACCACGAAATTGAGCGCAGTAACCGCCGTTGGGCGATCGAGCCCGACCGGGGGGACACTGGCGCCGTCAGCCATGGCCACATGAATAGCTCGGCGCCGTTCCGTCCAATGCTCATTGAAATGCGCTTGCATCCACGCGTGTAAATCGAAATTCGGGGCGACCTCTGCCAAGTATTCGTCAACCGCAGCTTGCAGCGCTGCTGCCGATTCATAGCGATCGCTGCGGCTTGCGGCCGTAGCGCGCAACACGATTCGCTCGAGCTTTGGATCGACCTCGCAACTAGAGCTTGGCGCTGGGATCTTGCCGACCACGAGACAGCGCATAATGTCTTCGGTCGACATCTTGGCCCAGAGCTTCTTGCCCGTGGCGGCTCGCCACAACATGCAACCTACGGAATAGACATCCGTGCGGCAATCGAGCGGTTCTCCGGCGAGCTGTTCCGGAGACATATAGGACATTTTGCCCTTCACTATCCCGGCTTGTGTCTGCGTCGGCGAATTCGCAATCTTGGCAATGCCGAAATCGAGGACTTTGACGCGCCCTTCGCTCGTGACGACCACGTTCTGAGGGCTCACGTCGCGGTGGATAATGCCCAGCGGCGTGCCGTCGTAATCGCAGAGGTCATGGGCGTATTGGAGCCCTGAAAGCAAATCCGAAATAATGCGCAACTGGGGCACGAGACCAAGCTCGGGCCCGAGCGCTTGCTGGATATCGAAGAGCGACAGACACTCCAAATACTCCATGATGATGCAGGGTCGGGGAGCCTCCATCACTTCGTATACCTGAACCAAGTTCGAGTGGTTCAGGCGCGCGCAGAGTCGCGCTTCAGCTAGGAACATGGCAATCAGATCCGGGTCGAATGCCAGCTCTTCGCGGAGCGTTTTCAGCACGGCCAACTTCTTGAAGTTGCCGGCCTCAACCCCAACCGCTAGCTCGA
>JBLNFG010000390.1:0-4791 GCA_050263495.1 Myxococcales bacterium
AACCTGCCAGCCCTGCGCGGCGCCGCCGCTTCAGCGGAGGTGGACGAGCTCAGGGGGCGCGTCGAAGAACTGCTGCGAGAACGTGAGCGTTCGGTACGCCTGCTGCGTCAAGTCGCTGAGCAACGCGATCAAGCCGAACGAAGGCTGCGCGAAACCCGTGCCGCCGATTCGCGCCCAGCAAGTAGTCGTAGCGGCAGCGGCATTTCGGTCGGTGCGGACAGCGGCCAAGCGCGTAGGACGCGGACGTCTACCGAACCGTACATTTCGACTCCGCCATGGCAGAACTCGTCGACCATTCCCCCTGCTCCCGAGAACGTTAAACAAGAATCCTCGAATAGCCCCGAACTGCGCGAAGTCCACACTGGAACTGCCGCCGAGCAACCGCCAACGTCGACTCCAGCCGAGCGCGCAGGGACATACACGATGCGAGCGGAAGACTTGGCTGCTGAAGCCGTTTTCGTGGTGCCAGCCGCGAAGCGTCGCCCCAAAACCCCGTGAGCCGCGTGCGTACGTCTCGTCTCGTTGTACACGCTCACCTGCCGCCCCCGGAAACAGAATGGATCGATTCGAATCACCCCAAGCCCAAGAGACCCCTGCCGCGTCTTCGGGTGAGTTTTCACCACTGCGCTTAGGAAAGCTGACAGTCTGGCCACCGATAATTCTCGCGCCAATGGCGGGTGTGACGAACGCCCCATTTCGTCTGCTGTGCAGGCGTTTCGGTGCACCCCTGTGTGAAAGCGAGATGATTGCCGCACGTCCGTTGGTTGAAGGCAACGCCAAAACCTGGGCACTCGCAGCCTTCGCGCACGGGGAGTCTCCGCGCAGTATTCAGCTGTACGCAGCCGACGCCCAGTACATTGGGCGAGCTGTCGAGCGGTTACGGGAGCAGGAATGGGTGGACCACATCGACCTAAATTTCGGCTGCTCCGTTCCAAAGGTCACACGCCAAGGAGGTGGTGCGGCCTTGCCGCATCGGCCAAAACTCGTGGCGCAGATCTTGGAACGCGCAGTGGCCCGCGCTGGCTCGGTTCCCGTTACGGCGAAATTCCGGATGGGGCTCACGGACGACCATCTCAATTACGTCGCTACAGGCCAAGTCGCCCAGAATTGTGGCTGCGCCGCGGTCACGTTACACGCGCGCACGGCGGCTCAATACTACGATGGGGAGGCCCGCTGGGACGCGATCGGGGAACTGAAGAGTCGACTCGACATTCCGGTGATCGGCAATGGCGACGTATGGGAAGCAGCCGATGCGCTACGCATGATGCGCCAAACGGGCTGTGATGGCGTTGCTATCGGGCGTGGCTGCCTGGGAAGACCGTGGTTATTCCAAGACCTAGTGCGAATGTTTTCCGGCGAACGCCCCCACCGTCCACCGTGCTTCGGAGAGGTCGCCGATTTGATGTGCGAGCACCTGGCACTACTCATCGATACGGTCGGTGAGGAGCGAGCGCTACCGTCGTTTCGTCGTCAAGCTACCTGGTACACGAAGGGCTTTCGAGGCGGCACCCGGCTTCGCGAGGCGCTCGTACTCGCCGCGACGAGGAAAGAGTTCGAGCAGCTGCTGGCCGGGGTGGATCGGGAGCTTGAGTTCCCGACATCTGTGATCCGAGTCCCGAGGGGCAAGAGCTCCGGTCAGAAGTCGGTTGCACTCCCCGAAGGTTACCTTGAGAATCCTGAGGCTTCGCCCTTACCGTCCGATGACGTGTGGGCTGACGGAGGTTAGCCAGAACTGTGGCTTGCAGCGTGAGCGGCCGGAGCGGCGTCTGCATTCGTCATTCCCGACCGGTCGACGTTAGCGTTTCAGGGAGTCCCACGGGGTACTTCAATGGCTTCATGACTTTGGTGTTTGACCTGCGAAAATCTCGTTGTAGCGTCAGAGCTACCCCATGGCTTTGATCGTCAAACTGAGGCACTCGTTCGGCCACCGGTGGATGCCATTCTTCATCCCAGTATTTGGCAGTCTGCTCTACATCTTACTGGCGGTGCTTTTGGTGCCCGATAGCCTCTCGGACAGCGGAAAATCCGGCGCTGACGACGACACTGACGAGCCATCTGCGACTGCCGCTTCTGCAGCCAAACCGGTGGGGTCACTGGCGCGCCCCCCCGCGCGACGCACTCCGCGAATACCCACTCGGCCGGGTGCCGGCATTGGAGCGCCAGGGGTAGCACCCGCGGCACCGCCGGCAGCTATTCCGGCTTCGCCAGACGGCAACGAGTGATCACTCGTCGTCGGTTTCGGTGAAGCGCTCGATGGCTCTGCGATCGGCTTTTGTGGGGCGACCCAAACCACGACGCCTGCCCATGTAGCCGCCGCCTTCATCCTCTTTTGGTGGGGGCGACTGATCCTCATAGAGCTCTCGGGCCCGTGCAGGGCTCTGCCGCTTGTATTCAATCGCCTGAACCAGCCCAACCACGAGCCCTCTCGGCGCGCGGGCGCTAATCTTGTCTCCCACCTGTACGGTCCGGCTCGATTTCGCGGACACGCCATTGACCGTCACATGGCCACGCTCGCAGGCGTCCTGGGCTTGGCTTCTCGATTTGAACCACCTAGCGGCAGTGAGCCAGCGATCGAGGCGTGTGCTGCCGCCTCCACTGGGAAGAAGATTCTCTCGGTCGTGGCTGTCATCGTCCTGCGGCGCAGATTCCGCGTCGGCATCCGTCGAATCGACTTGCATTAGCTACCACTCCAAGCATAGGGCAAAGTGGAGACCTCACCAAGCAGGCATGCGGTGAATTTTTACTCACACCTGGCAATCGCGTCGCTATTCACCGAGGACATTGCGGTTGCGTTCGGTGCGATGCTTCCAGACTTCGCGAGTATGCTTGGGGTGCGGCAGCTGCCCACCACGGATGCCGGAATCATGAGAGGCTGCGAGCTTCATCACGAGACCGATCGACTCTTCCACGACCACCCGCTATTTCGTGAAGCGTGCTTGGCGGAAACGGCTGTGCTGCGCGTACGTGGATTCGCCAGCGGCACGGCCAGAGCGGTTGCGCACGTCGGGCTCGAAATCTTCCTAGACGACGCGCTTTGGGAAGATGGACCAGCTCGAGTCCTGTACGCCGAAGTACTCGCATCAGCGACTCCCCGAATCCTCTGTCGGTGCATTGAGTGGAAGTCGCCCGACGAAGTGCACGGCTTTGAGCAACTGCGGCAACGACTCTTGCTTTCCTGTTCGCGTACCGTTCCAATTGCGCCACCGCCCCTGTCAGAACGAATCTTCCGGGCACTGTTGCGTCGACCTAAATTAGCAGTACGGGCCGACGAGCGAGTCGAACTTGATACCTGGACGGCCGAAGCGGCACGGCGCAGTTCTCCTATCTGGCCTATCGTGTCAGAGGCGGTGGTTTCCGGGCTCAAGCGGGCCAAATGGCAGAGCGAACACCAGTCAGTCCGCTCCTTGCGTTTCCCACGGGCACAAGGCTACAAGGTGTAGTATCTGCGCGTTGCCATGGCTGCATATCCGATTGAACTTTGCCCTGCCGCCAACCGCATCAGTGACCAAGCGCGAGATGCACTGCTGGTCGATCCGGCTTTCGGCCGCGTATTCACCGAGCACATGATCACCATCCAGTACGTTCACGGCAGCGGATGGGGAGCGGGAAAGCTCGTACCGCACGGACCACTTCAGCTCGATCCTGCGGCTTCTGTACTGCATTACGGACAAGCCATTTTCGAAGGATTCAAAGCCTTTCGCCAGCCAGACGGAGGAATCGCAACGTTCCGACCCGACGCGAATGCAAAGCGCTTCCAAAGCTCTGCACGGCGACTCGCCATGCCAGAGCCTCCGATTGACCTGTTCATTGGCGCGGCAGACACGCTCATTGCGCATGAACGAGCTTGGGTACCAAGCGGTCGCGGGCGAAGCCTGTACCTTCGTCCTTTGCTGATCGCAACCGAGCCCGCATTGGGAGTGCGCCCCGCAAACGAATATTTGTTCTTGCTGCTCGGATCCCCTGCTGGCAACTATTTCAAGGGCGGAGTGCGACCGGTGACGGTCTGGATCTGTGAGGATTACGTGCGAGCCGCTCCAGGGGGCACGGGCGCAGCCAAGGCCGCAGGAAACTACGCCGCAAGTCTGCCGGCGCAAGCGCAAGCCATGCAGGAGGGCTGCGACCAAGTGGTATGGTTGGACGCAGTGACTCGTCACAACGTGGAGGAGATGGGCGGAATGAACATCTTCTTCGTGTATCAGGACGGATCACGAACCACCTTGGTTACGCCGAAACTCACAGGCTCTCTATTGCCGGGAATCACACGCGACAGCTTGCTGACGCTTGGTAAGGAGCTTGGCTATGCCGTCGAGGAGCGCACCATCTCGATTGATGATTGGCTCTCCCACGCCAGTTCCGGAAAGATGACGGAAGCCTTCGCATGTGGAACTGCGGCGGTCATTACCCCTATTGGTGCATTGAAGAACGCGAAAGGCGTGTACCCAATCCGCGATGGATCGATGGGCCCGGTGTCGGCCCGACTGCGGGAGCACTTGATGGACATCCAATACGGAAACATCGCCGACAAGTACGGATGGATGCACCGCATCGTCTAGGCTAGCGGCTACCGAGCCTTTTGGTCTTTGCGTCGCGATAACGCGAGTGGCCGTCGCTGCGTCGCGATAACGCGAGTCGCCGTCGCTGCGTCGCGATAACGCGAGTCGCCGTCGCTGCGTCGCGATAACGCGAGTCGCCGTCGCGATAACGCGAGTCGCCGTCGCTGCGTCGCGATAACGCGAGTCGCCGTCGCTGCGTCGCGATAACGCGAGTCGCCGTCGCTGCGTCGCGATAACG
>JBLNFG010000391.1:0-4438 GCA_050263495.1 Myxococcales bacterium
CTCGATCTGGCGCGTGCGAACCCTCGCGTTCGATCACGCTCGTTCGATCACGCCCGTTCGATCACGCTTGTTCGATCACGCTCGTTCGATCACGCTCGTTCGATCACGCTCGTTCGATCACGCTCGTTCGCGCGTCGAGCTGAGAGGCTTATCATTTAGGTGGCTTGAGCTCGATCCGCGCTGGTTCGCGTTTCAATGGTTTGCGTGGCTCTTGCTTGCGCCCAGCTGGCGTATTTCCCGCAAAGCCATTGTCCCGCTATCATGGCCGCAACGAAGACAGCCGCGTCGGGAATCAACGCTCCGGTAGCTACCAATGCAGGTCCCGGGCAGAAGCCCCCGAGTCCCCACCCGACGCCGAACAATGCTGCGCCCACCACGAGCTTCGCGTCGATGTCACTGCGCTTCGGGATCAGGAATCTGGCGGCGAGGAGCGGCTTGGAGCGCCGCACGATAAGCCGGTATGCAATTGAGTGCACGAGCACCGCGCCGAACATGACAAACGCCAGACGCGGCTGCCAATCACCAAACACATCGAGAAAGCCGATGATATTTTGCGGCTGGGTCATGCCTCCGAGAACGAGCCCGACAGCAAACACCAAACCCGAGAAGAAGTACGTCGCTAGGGGAATCACCGCAAACCTCCGAAGACGTGCTGAACCATAAACACCGTCACCATCCCAGCCAGAATAAAACTCCCCGTAGCCACGAGCGATCGGGGGGCGAGACGACTGACCCCGCAGACGCCGTGGCCACTGGTGCACCCATTCCCGAGGCGCGTACCGAACCCGACGAGCAATCCGGCCGCGATCAGTAGCCCTCGGCTCCCCGGTGAGGCCGTTGAGAATCCGCTCGGAAAGAGCGGCGCCATCAACGTCCCTCCGCAGACTAAGCCAGCGAGAAAGAGCGCGCGCCATAGCCAGTCACCGTTGGTACGTTCGAAGATGGCCCCAACCATGATTCCGCTGATTCCCGTGACTCGGCCGTGTAGGAGCAACATGAGCGTGACGCTGCCGCCAATCAGCAATCCTCCGAGCAGTGATCTGAGTACGATGACGCTGTCCATGCCAAAAACCTTTGATGGTTGAGTTCGCGAACTCTCGCGTTGTCTCTGGGGCACACCTATGTCAGCCCGCCGCATTCGTCAACTCCATCGCGAATCGGAAGCCAATCGCATTCGTCAACTCCATCGCGAATCGGAAACCCATGGCCTTGGCTCGAACCTTCGTGCCCCAAGACGTCACGGCGTTTGCAGCCGATCCGCCCTGCGCGCGGATGAGCAAGAGACCAATCTACTTTGGTCGACCGCTTTGGTTTCGCTCGCGCCCAGCATGGGGAAAAACTCGACGTACTCGTAAACAACTTCTTCGGGCTAAGGAGCGTTAATATGCGCAAATTCGGTTCCATTCTGGTGGCCCTAGACTTGTCCGACTGCAGTCAGGAGCTCATCGAGACGGCGGTGAAGTTTGCTGATGCTTCTACCCATGTCGTCCTGCTTTACGTCGCGGACGCGTCCGTTGGCGCAAGGGCAAGTGGGTCGACGTCCGTGTCGCAATGGCTGCAACGTAGCCACGAGCGATTAGTCGCTTATCGTCAAACGATGCCGGGGGTTCACGTCTCGATGGATCTCGTGGAAGGTCCGATTGCGACCACTATCTTGGAGCAAGCAGCCAAGCATCAGGCCGAACTCATCATTATGGGGACCCATGGTCGTCGAGGTGCAGCGCGGCTCGTCGGAGGAAGTGTCGCGGCTGAAGTAGTCAGCCTGGCAGAGTGTCCCGTGCTCACCGTGCGCACAAAACACACGCCTTCTTGCCGCGCGCAGGGTTGTGACCAGTGCGATACGCATCTCACTCCGGAACTGTGGCAAGTGATGGCGGAGCGCGAAGGCTAAACCAGGCTTGGCGGTGCGAGGAACGTGCGACGGCAGCATGCCGAGGTAGGAGCCGGTGAGCGGCGGAACGGATTCGCCTTCGGTTCAGATTTGGCGATGGGGATTCTCGCCCTCAACAACTCTGCCGTGACTATCACGCTCTGCGGGCCCCCGGCGACCTGCTACCTGTCCGCTGACAACCTTGACAAAAGCCAGCAGATCGAGAAGAGTCAGAGGCCTGTGACTACTGCCGCCACTGCCTGAGTCGACTTGCCGTTCGAATCACTGCACCTGCCACGTATTATGGCGATCGTGCAGTCTTGTTCGTGCGACAAGTCCTAATCGTTCGAAGCTCCGTCGCATTCTCCGCAATGCGACGTAAGTGCCTTCGTTCGTCCAGGCAAGATGTCCTTAGAGCCCGGATTGGGCTTCGAAACGTCCACACTGTGTCGTGCGAAAGCGCTGACCTGCCCGCCACCTTCGCGGGATTGCCGCGGCGCTGTCTTTAGCGTCGCTCTCTTCAACTCAGCGTGACGACGTTGCACGGGATTGGTTTGTCTCCGCGTCACGCATTCGTTTGCTGCGTAGAGTGCACATGACTCGTCCTGCGCCACAACACCATCACCATCGCGAGAACCTAGGTCATTTCTATTGTGAACATTGCCGCCGATCCGTGCCCATGCAGGTAACGGGCAGCGAGCATCGCAATCACTGTCCCCACTGCTTGCACAGTAAACACGTCGACTTGCGTCCAGGCGATCGATTGAGCGCGTGTGGCGGCGAAATGGAGCCCATTGCCGTCTGGGTTCGAACTGACGGGGAATGGTCGATCATTCACCGCTGTCGTCGCTGCACTTCGCTGAAATCCAATCGCATTGCGGGTGACGATTGCCAGTCCGGACTACTTCGTCTGGCGGCGAGGCCACTCGCGCATCCACCGTTCTCGCTTGACGACCTCGAAACCGAGGAGACTGACCTATGACAAACGTAACGGCGTCGAGTTGCTTCGCTAATTGGGTCTCGATAGATCCGACATCGGACGCGGTCGCAACCTGCGCGTCGAATCCAGATACGCTTGTTGGGCGTGTCGTTCAAGACGGTCGGCTGCTGCGGGTGTTGACTGACCAAGGCCCGTTTTTGGTTGAACCGTCCCGTGGCACGACGCGCGAGGCCATGGGCGACAACTTGCGTCCCTTGTGCGGCGATTGGGTGCTCATTGAGCCGTATCAGGGCAGTCGTTCCGACTTGGCTCGCGGCCGTATCCGGCGCGTGCTGCCGAGGCGGAACGTTGTCGAACGCAGCCGCGGAGCGGCGGGAATTTCGCAGCCGATGGTGGCCAACGTCGACGAGGGCTGGGTCGTGTGTGGACTCGATCGGGACCCGCGGCTGCGCCAGTTGCCGCGGTACTTGACGATCTTGCGCGCGGCTCAGCTCGACGTCCTAGTCGTGCTCAACAAGATCGATCTGGTGCCGAGCACGGCGCGCGCCGAATCCGTCGTGAGCACTCAAGTCACTGATCTCGAGTCCGTGGCTATCTCGGCAGGTACGGGCATCGGCTTGTCGGCGCTCGAGCCACGACTCATACCCGGTCGCGTAATCGCTCTATTTGGCGCCTCGGGCGCTGGCAAATCAACATTGGTGAACGCACTGACGGGCTCGAGCTTGGCAAAGACGGGCAACGTGCGCATGTCCGACGCACGCGGGCGCCATACTACGACCGGTAGTTCCCTCTTGGAAACGCCGCAAGGAGCCTGGCTCGTCGACACACCCGGTTCGCGCGAGCTAGGGGTTGTGGGCTGTGAACTCGGAGTGTCGAAGACATTCCCACGAATCGAGACCTATGCTCGCGATTGCCGCTTTAGCGATTGCCGTCACGAACGCGAACCTGGCTGCGCGGTTCGCACTGCCATTGAGCGTGGAATCATCTCTGCGCAAGAGTTTCTCGAGTACTTGGAACTGCACCAAGAAAATGGACGAGCGAATAGAACAAAGCGCGGCAAGCGCGGGTAGTCTCGTCGCCTAAAGCGCCGAAACACGCCTCCGCTGCTTACCAAGTCATCCGACGGACGTCCACGATGGCTCAAGCAGCGGAGTGCCGGTGCCCCAACGCACGACGGCTGCCTTCCTGTGCAATCCCAGTTGGGGGATGCCTCTGGGTGCGCCCCCAAGAATTTTGCTCGCGCCGAGGAGGGCAAGTGTGTGAAGATACCGAGTTTTGCCGGTTGACAAGGCAATCCGGGACGTGTGCAAAAGGTCACGAGCCACGACGCTCACGGAGCAAAGCTCTTGGGGCCGGTGGGCAACTGTTCCACTGAGCGTGCGAATAGCGCGTGATTACGCCGGGAATGCCCAAAATCAAGAAACCTTGGGCCCACAGTGCACACGCACCTCGTCTTTGTCCTGTCACGGTTCAGCGCACATTTTTGACATAGTGCAACATATTGCTTGGCTTGGAAGGAATCTTGGGGGTTATGCTCTGGTGCGCTCGAGCTCAAGTCCGAAGGAAGCACTCGTCACCTACGACGCGCAAAGCCCGCTCGGAAAGGCGAGATTTCGAGCGCGAATGAT
>JBLNFG010000392.1:0-3668 GCA_050263495.1 Myxococcales bacterium
ATGAGTCGACCCCCGATCGCGTCGAGTTCGCTCGACTCGATCCCTTCCGGGCACTGTTTGCGAACGCGGCGCGCGTTGCGGCCGGCAGCACTCTCAGCGAGTTGCCTCCCGTCGATTGTCCGACGCGCCCCGAATAGTCGGCGCGATCGCGTCCCGCGCCCCGCATTGTCGCGGTCTGCATCCTCGGCTCCGCCCACGCGCCCCGAATAAGTCGGCGCGTTTGCGTCCCGCGCCCCGAATAGTCGGATTTCGCGTCCCCCAACGCCCAGAATTGTCGCCGGGGTTGCCGAGTCATCGTGGTGTGCATCCGCGGCTCTCCCCCCATGCGCCCGCAGCGCGGAGCGCGAGGAAGCATCGGGGGGGAGCAAGCCTCCGCGAGCGCGCGAGCGGAGGCGGTGGGGGGCAGCAAATCCTGAGCGTTTTGGTTTGTGGCGGCGCAATTACGGAGAAACCCAGGGACCGCGGACTCGTCCTTCCCCCCTTTGGCGCGTTGCTCTAAGATTGTCGGCCGCGCATGCGAAGTCTCTTGCGACTGATTCTCTGGACCGCCATTATCGCCGCCTCGGTGATCGGGCTGGCTCGCGCTACCGCGATACGCTGGTGGCGCGTCCCGCTGGACGATCCGTGGCTCGGCGTGTCTCTCTCCCCCACACTCAATCCAGGCGACTGGGTCATTCTCTGGCGGTTGACCCGTCCCTCGCAAGGTGACCTCGTGGTTTGTCCCGAACCCAAGGCACCTGAGCGCATTGTCGTCGCGCGCGTATTCGGTACGGCTAACGACGACGTCGACAGTGCCGGCGGCGCGCTACGCCTGAACGGGCGCATCCCGCCGAGCGAGGGAAAGTGCTCCGGCTTCCAGATTGTGCACCCGAAGACGGGCGCATTCGTGGACCAATACTGCGGCGTCGAGAATCTCGAGGGACACTTGCACCTGCGGGGAGATCTCGCGGATCCTAGCGCCGCGAACACGACCTCAAAGACCACGGCGGTGGAACCTGGCCGCTTCTTCTTGGCCAGCGACAACCGAAGGTTCTTCTTCGACTCCCGCGACTACGGCACAGTGGAAGCGGCAAGTTGCAAGGAGACCGTGGTGTTTCGGCTCTGGAGCAAGGACGGCTATTTCAATCCAACTGGCCGATTCGAGTACATCCATTAACTTGAGGCAGCCGCCGCCCGGTTAGGGGTCAAGCCACTTGCGCAGGGCGCAGGTCAGGCTCAACCTAAAGCAATAGCCTGCATGGCCGACCGGCTTTACACCATTGGAATTGTCTGCGGTGGCTGCGAAACGTACAGCCCGATCGGAGCGGCCAATTGTCCAGTCTGCAACCGCGACTTGGGATTATCCGTGGGACCAGGGGCGTTGAGGCTCGCGGCCGTCGGCAACGACAGCCCAGGAACTAGCCGCTCCAGTGGAACTGCCCGACAATCCCCTTTGCAGACGGGCGATTTTGATCGACTCTCACAGGGCACGGGACATATTCCCCGGCGGGTCGACCCAATCAAGAGCCAGTCGGAGGAGGAGCTGATGGACCAAGCAAAGCATTACGTGTGTGATTCCTGCATGACCCCGGTCCCCCGAGGGCACAAGTTCTGTGGACGATGCGGAGCCTCGATTCCGGACGACGCAGCGCACGTGAAGGTCAAGCTTTTCAGCGACATGCAGAATCCGGAAAAGGCCCGGCTCCTGCTCATCCGCGGAGATGGGCGAGATGGTCTTTCGTATCACCTGAAGGCCGACCAACACGTGGTTGGGCGTCAGGGTCAGATTGAGTTTCCGGACGACCCCTTCGTGTCGCCGCGTCACGCCAATCTTTTCTATCGAGATGGTCGGCTCGTCGTACGCGACGAAGGGAGCGTCAACGGGGTTTACTTCCGCGTGCGCGGCACCGTTGAACTCGTACCCGGAGATACATTCCTAGCAGGCGAACAATTGTTCCGACTCGATCCAGCTCCGCGCATCTCAGACGCCGCTGAGGCGGATGGCACCTTCTTCTACTCCTCACCTAAGTACACGAGCACCTTCCGGCTGACTCAGATCCTCGAAGGGGGCGCCCCCGGAATGACTGTGTGTTCCCGTGGCACCGTGCTGCAAGTCGGTCGGGAAGATGGCGATCTGAACTTCCCGGGCGACGTCTACATGTCCGCCAAGCACGTCACCGTCGAGGAACGGGAGGGGCACTACTTCTTAACGGATCACGAGAGCCGCAATGGCACCTACATCCGGATCAAGAGTGAGCAGGCGCTCGGACACGGTGACTACCTGTTCATTGGTCGGAAGCTGCTGCGCGTAGAGCTCAACGTTAACTGACGTCGTGTGAGAGCCGGGTCGAACCGTGTGTGTTCGGCCCCCGTCACACGAACGACAACGCCCTCGATCCTGGTCGAGGGCGTTCGTCTGGGCTCAGAAGTGAGCGCTGCCCGCTCAAGCGCGGATCACGCGCTCGTGTCGTTTGCGAGCTCCGCCGAGGCCGGACCAACCCGGCGGCGTCGACGCCGGGTGCGACCTGCGGCCGTAGTCGACGCGTTCGACGGCTCGGTAACCGCGGTAGGCACCTGGTTCGCGACTTGATGAGCGTACTGCCGAATCGACTGCACAGTGACCGCATCCGTAAAGAGTGCCGTGCGCTGGAACCGCCCACCCCTGCCGGCATCAATCCGGGGCAAGAGAGCAACGATGCGGCGCAGTGCGTCGGCAATGCGCCGCGGCACGTTCAGACGATCGACCAGAGGCTCGAGGAACTCTCCCGCACAGCGCATCCGGTCGCGGGCCGCGTGGCACGATTCCAACATGGGCTCGAGCAAGAGCACGGCACAGAGCACCAGATCCGGCAATGGAGCACCGTACTCAGCGGTGAGCGCGTCCACCCGCTGCAGCATGCGCCACATCAAACCACCCCCCTCAGACTCGTCCGAGAGAAAGGTGGCCAGTTCTGGAATGAGTACGTCAAGAACGCCCGTCTCCCACGCCAGGTAGACCGAGCGATGCGATGCTCCACCACGCATCAAACGCAACACTTCTTCGAACAGCCGTGGCCGCGCCGCCATGGCCAGAGAACCGCGACATTGGACAATCGCGTCGTACACGTTCGGTGCGATGCCACAGTCGAGGCGCGCCGCGAACTTGATCGCGCGCAACATGCGAATGGGATCTTCTTGAAACCGGATGATTGGGTCGCCAATCGTGTTGATGGTCCGGCGCTCGATATCCGGCATGCCGCTTACCCAGTCGAGGACCTGATGAGCGTCAAGATCGTAAAAGAGCCCATTGACGGTGAAGTCACGTCGCAGAGCGTCTTCGTGGGCTTCGCCAAACTCGTTGTCGTTGCGAATCAGCAGCTCCGCGCCGTCACGGTCGTCGTCCTGGGGCGGAGCACGCCGGAAGGTGGCCGTTTCGATCACCTTGCCGCCGCCGAACAGAACGTGCACCAGCCGAAAACGCCGGCCAATGATGCGCGAGTTTCGGAAGAGCCGACGAACGTCGTCGGGAGAAGCGTCCGTCGCGACGTCGAAGTCCTTGGGACGCTTGCCCAACAACAGGTCTCGGACGCAACCCCCTACCAGATACGCTTCGAAACCGGCTCGCGTTAGGCGCCGAACCACCCGCGCAGCATCTGCGTCGATGCGTTCTTCGTCGAACGCAACTTCGTGCCGTGCTGGCTCAGGCGTGA
>JBLNFG010000393.1:0-3960 GCA_050263495.1 Myxococcales bacterium
GCGATTCAATTGAATTGATGGGTCCTACGGACCCGGCCGCTACGCGGCCATCGCGCTACTAGTTTTGTTCCGTTGGGCATTCACTGCGCCCTACGGGCGCTGCTCGCTGCCGCGAGCACCGCGGCCGTCCGTGGAAAGCTTCACTTCGTGCACCTTTCCACTCCCGGTCGCCCAAACACGAATTCGCTGCGCGAATTCCTAGTCCCCCTCACCTCGGTAGCACTCATCACTTCAAAAGATTCGGGGTACTAGTACTTTTAGTCTTGCGACCTGAACGCCTCGGCAGGGCGCAGTCGAGACGCGTAAAGTGCCGGCCAAACCGTGGCGATCAGGCAAACCAGGATCGCGAACGCTCCGACCATCGCGAATTCGAGCGGCTGCATGCGGACCGGCAGGCGCGAAATGAAGTAGACGCCCGGGTCGAGTGGGAATTCGTACCGCACCAGCCCTCGGCAAGTAAAGTAGCCGAGACCTAATCCGAGCACAGTCCCAACGATTCCAATGAATGCGCCTTGGTACAGAAACACCCGGAGCAGCGAGAAATCGCTCGAGCCCATGGCCTTGAGCACGGCGATCTCACGTTTCTTTTCCAGGACGACCATGATCAAGGTGGCGATCACGGTGAATGCTGCGACCACGATGATCAGCGCGAGCACGACGCTGATCAGAATCTGCTGTATCCGTAGCGCCGTGAACAGCCCGTGATTGAGCTCCTCCCAATCCATGGTGTGGTAGATGCCGTTATCCAACCGGCGCTCAATCTCTGCGGCAATTCGCTTGGATTGATCGATGTCCGCAACCTTCATCTCGATGCCTGTGACGGAATCGCCAGAGTCGTTGAAGGACTGCGCCTGATACAGATCCGTGTAGACGAGCTTCGAGTCGTACTGGTCGAAACCAGCATCAAAGACCGCAATAACGCGAAATTGCTTGGCCACCGGCGCGCGAATAACCCCGCCGGAATAGGAGAAACCCACCGTGGGGAACGTGATCTGCATGCAGTCGCCGAGCGAGAGATGCAGATTCTCACGTAACGTCTTACCTACGGCGATCCCTGGCAACGACGCAATCTTGTCTGGGCTGTGACAAGGGTCGGTCCAGATGTCGCTCGGGATCACGTCTTCGTCCGGCAACACACTCTGGTACCCACCCTCGGGCTCGACGTCGCCCTCAGGAGCTGCCACGGACGGGCGCAGTTTCTTCACCGCGGTGTTAGCCGCTGTCGGCGCCGAACGCTGCATTGGCTCCGCAGAATTCGAGGGCAAAATGGTGACCCCGCCGCGCTCGTCGGTGACACCGAGCGTTACCCCGTCGTAGAACGGGTCGCTGCGCCGCGACGGGGGCTTCGAATCCTTCACGCGCAGACCATCAAGATTCCCCTCGATGATGTGCTTTGGCAGATCGAGAACCTGGTTCACCCGTTCAGGATCGATGCCCTTGAGCAAAACGCCCGTCGCCGTGTAACGCCCATGCGTGACCATCATTGGGTTGATGAAGAAGGGCGCCACTCCGCGCACGCCGGGGACCTTCTCCGCAACTTTCATCACGTCGCGGTACTCGCGGAAATCTGAGGCGTACTTGAGGACGAGCACGTGCGCGTTCACGCCCAAGACCTTGTCCTGAAATTCCTTGAAGAACCCGCCAGTCACGCTCACAACGGTCGTCAGGGCGGCAACACCGAGTAACACGCCTAGGATCGCGAAGAGCGTGCCCACCGAGATAAACGCTCGCTTCCTGGAGCGGATGTATCGGATCGAGAGTTCGAGTGGGAAGCCCATGCTGGCGCCGGTCTAGCAGAGAAATACGCGACGAGCAGAGCCGAGGACCGTTAGCCAATTCTCCTCGCACCATCTCACATCCTCAGCCACTTGGCCTACCGGCCGCTTTCCGGTATGGGTGCGGCCCGCGCGTAAGCATTTCGCCTAAGCTTCGAGCCAAGTGAGCCGTATTTACGTTGCTAGAACCCCGATTGCGAGTTTCGACCTTGTGCCACAATACGTCCATCGGCAAGCTGACGGGGCTCCCCAGAGTAACAGCAGCGAGCCCGAGAGGAACTGCCCGCCTCCTTACTGTAAAGCAGTGCAGTTTCGGCCAGTTCGGATCCCAATAAAGAAGTCTTAACGTGCCAGACGATAACAAGGTCACGGCTCTGAAAGCGCAAAACCTCGAAGACAATTCTTCGACGGGGGTGCGTAGTGCCTATGATGAAGCGGCGATTGACCCCGCATCGGCACAGATCGAACGTTCGTGGCCGCCACCTGCAGAACCTGGGCGACTACGCACGGTTAGCCTGGAGCCAGGTCGCCCTGACGACGATGACGCAGATGGCCTGCTGCCAACGATCCGGCCCCCTACGGTCGATGAAGACGCAGATCCATACATCGGGTGTCTCATTGATGGACGTTACAACGTTGAATCGATCCTCGGCGAAGGTGGCATGGGGGTCGTTTATGCGTGCAAGCACAAGCTGATTGGTAAGCGCGTCGCAATGAAGGTGTTGCGCGCTGACATGGCGCGTGACCCAGAGGTAACGTCGCGTTTCTTGAATGAAGCGCGGGCCGCGTCCGCGATCGGTAATCCACACATCATCGATATTAGCGATTTCGGCCGTTTGCCGGACGGCTCGACCTATTTCGTGATGGAGTACCTGGACGGTCTGCCGCTGTCCAAGGTGATCAATCCGGAGAGTCCTGTTCCGTTCGAGCGTATCATCCACATTGGCCGACAGCTCGCGGAAGGGCTCGCGGCCGCCCACCACGCGGACATCGTGCATCGGGACCTGAAGCCCGACAATGTGTATCTGGTCCAGCACGGCGCCGAGCGCGACTTCGTGAAGATCCTCGATTTCGGAATCGCCAAGGTGTCTTCCGCTGAAGGTCGACTCACGCGCGCAGGGCAAGTGTTCGGGACTCCCCACTACATGTCACCGGAACAGTCGGCTGGCTCTGCCGTCGACCACCGCGGCGACGTCTACTCCCTGGGAGTCATGTTGTATGAGATGGCAAGCGGACATGTGCCGTTCGATGCCGACAATTTCCTCGGAATCTTGTCGCAGCACATGTACAAGCCGCCGCCACCAATCCGGAAGACGGTGCCAAACGCGCAGGACATTCCGCCGGGGCTCGAGGCAATTATCCTGAAGTGCCTGTCGAAACGTCAAGATCAGCGGTACCAGTCGATGGATGAGCTCATCTGCGACTTCGACCGGTTCTCGGCGGGTGAGGTACCCGAGGCGATCAACGACTTAGCGCACCGGACCGAAGAATTTAGCATTCCCGACGATTACTTTCAGATGGCTGCAGCGGCCGGCATCGTGCCGGGACAACTCGTGGGTCGGCGCCACAATTGGTTGCTCTATATGGGTGTTGCCGGTGCGTTAGCAGCCATGGGAATCGTGGCCGCGATCTTTGCACAGGGCTTTGGGGATACGTCCGATCGGAATTCCCCGACCGATCCGGTGCGTAGTGGCAGCGAAACCGCGACGTTGCCCCAAGCCACACGCGAAGCCAACGCTCAGGGACCAAGTACTCCGCCCACGACTCTGAAGGTGGTTTACAAAGTGATCCTGGCGACGGAACCGGCCAAGGCACTCGTCAACTTGGGAGACAAGAATCTCGGCCCGAGCCCCGTGTTGATCGAGATCGAAGAGGGCAAGCCGGTAACGCTCGAGGTGACCAAGAAGGGGTACAAACCTCGCACCGTAACCGTCGATGGGACTGACCTGAAACCCACGGTGAAGCTCGACGCGATTACGTCAGCGCGGCCGCCCGCATCGAAACCGAAGAAGGCGACCCCGAGCCCGATTGGCTTAAGCGATCCGTGGGCTAAATAGCGTCCGACAATGGTTATCGATACTCGGACGATTCGTTCTGCAGTTCCGCGGCATGTGATCGAGCTTTGCGAGCAGTTGGCGCAACACGGTCACCGTGGCTGGGTCGTGGGCGGGAGTGTTCGCGACGC
>JBLNFG010000394.1:0-3729 GCA_050263495.1 Myxococcales bacterium
ACCCGTTCTTTCGCTAGTGACGTCTTGCGGGCTGCCGCAATCTACCTGGCGACGGCGATAGCGACCCTTGCCTGCCTCGCGATTGTCGTGCGCCTGGCTTCTGGGAGTTGGCCTCAAGTAGCAGTCATCGCCGATTTCCAGAAGGCGTTTGCCATGCTGGGCTACTTCATGATGCCGCTCCCGCGTAAGGGGCTCTACTGGCTCACGTACCTGACGCTCATGGCAGCGGTGGTGGTACCCGTTTACGACCGACTCGCGAAGCCGTTCGACAGCCAAACGCGCAGCGAGCGCCTCGTCGGTGGCAGTCTGCTTTACACGGGCATCGCCAGCGCGGGAGCGTTAGCCTACTACGTGGGGCGATCGCACCCTTATACCCTGGAGGCCACGTTCTTGGCCTGGGGTTACACCATCGTGCAACTGGCGCATCGGGCATACCGACGCTGGCTTCACCTGCAATCAGCTCGACCGCAGCGCGCGCTCTCTCTAGCAGCAGTTCCCACCCTGATGTCTGTAGGACTTACGGCCCTGATGCTGCCCATGGTTTGGGAGATCCCGGATCCGCTGGTGCAGTATCGACGTATGACGACCACTTGGGCAGACGAAGATCTCGTAGATGCGGGCGCGTTGGCGATGCTGCGCAAGCATGCGCGTGAGGGGGAAACGGCACTCATCGACTATCCCAACGCGCATCTGCTCGCCATACGCGCCGGGATACGCAATGTCTTTCCCTTCGCTCACCCCGGCTCACTCATCATCAAGGCCCAGCACGATCTGGTCGTCGCGGCACTCGAAGGGTTATCACGCGACAGTGCCGCCCACTTTTTCGGTAGCCCCAACCCCGATCTACGCGATCGGCTAATCGCGCATGGCTTCCGCGAAATCGATGGAGTTGGAGACTTCGCGGTGTGGCAGCGCGACTGAAGGGAAGCAGCGAGCTCGTACCCCGCGAATGGGTACGGGCGACTCGCGAAGCGAATTGGGCTCGGGCGCGTCCCCAATGCAACGAGTCGAGTGCTCGTAGCGCGATCCGCCGTGGAACGGCCGCACCGGGCAAGCCCCTTTTTCATGGAATCGCGCTACGAGGTCCGGGTTGTGTGTCCACCCGGTTGCCAGTAGATGAGCCGCCCTTCCTGTTCCAGGGCTTGGAGTCGTTCGGTGCTCGTGGCTTCGTCAACCCGACTGCGCGCTGCGACTAAGCGACGTAATCGATCGACAAAATGTTGCCGACGCATCGCATCGGCAATGGCGACGTAGAGCGATGAGTGATCGACGATCCAGCGCCAGAGCATATCCTCGATTGCGGCGAAACCCTGCTCGAAATCCGCCCCTTGCTCGGGCAGGCACTCAATGGCCCGACACGCTCCGGACCTCGACCACTCTGCAGCATCTGAGGCATACGGGCTTGACTCACCCCAAGCACCGAGGCCCAAAATCCAACTGCGCCCGCGATGCCCAGCAGCAACGCGTTGCTGGAGCTGTGCACGGACAACTGCCGCGCCCATTCGATCCGAAACGAACACAACGGGCGTCAACGATTCGAACGACGTATCGTTGCTGGCGCTGGCTCGAATCGAAAACGCAAGCCATTCACCCGGCTGGCAGCGCGATAGCAGTGCGCGATCCAAGGTCCCATAACCACCAGGCGGATCACTACAGACGAGTGCGTCAAGGCAACTACTGACGCCGCAGGCGGATGCAATCGGGACGACCGAGGGTTCAAATCGCTCGAGTGACTGCAGGAGCTCATCCACTCCTGGGCGAACACGCGGAAAGCGTCGCAGCAAGGTGACCAGTGACCGTGCTGGACGCTCGTTGCCCTGCGCGAGAGCTCGGAGAGCGTCACGCTCCTCCTTGGTGCTCGCGCATTGCTCCATCAGCTCGTAGACGGCATCAGGAAGGCGCTCCAAGTCCACGCACTCCAGCAACACCTGCCAAATGGGTCCAGCTCCCGACTTAGTACGAATCCTCGTCTGTGGGTTCAAGCCCAACATTCTCAGAACCTCGCGCACAGAGTCCGGCGAATTCGAAGGCAAGATCGCTAGCTCATCGCCCGCGCGATATTGAACAGGCAGCCCTTCCACGTCTAAACATATGGTCCGCACCTCTTGCCCCAGCGCGCTGCCGTGGAGTCTGGATTCTATGAGACGCGCGCTGAAGCTCCGAGGGTTCTCGCCCGTTGCTTTCACGGTGCTGCGGTGTGACGGTGCGGGTTGCCCTTCGCTGATTCCGCGCGTTGGCGTCTCAACGAAGCCTGAGAGATACCCAAAAAGCCAACTCTGCACCCACTCCTCGTCGTATCCAGAGCGACCCAGGTCGAGGCGTGCTTGTCGGCCCGCGTCGCGACCGCGCGTCACGGCGTCGGCGCCCTCTTCATCGGCGCGTGCCGCGTCTGTCACAGCACCACCCACGCGGGGGCTCGACCGTACTGCACTCTGTTCATAGAGCCCATGATCGCGTGCTAGTGTTTCGCTCGGATTTCGTGCTGAAGGCATTTCGAAGCGGGCTAGAGCGGCTGTCAATGAAATAGAATACGTAATGAGTGTGGCCGCTCTAACAATCCGCGAATGCGGATTGCGGGGTGAATTGACGAGCGAAGCGAGGAAAGAGGGGCGAATGCCCCTACAAACTAAGGAGAGAGCGCCGTTGGCGAAGCCAACGATGGCATGTCACATGCCATCGAAAGGCGCTCTAGGCGACGCGCGGACGCGCCAATAACGAGACCCGTGGATTCGAATTTGCGTCTCGCAGAAGGGACTGCAGCTTCTCTTCCCTACTCCGCTGCTTGAGACTCGTGCTCGCAGTGCCCGTCACAATCTGCGGCGGCATGCTCGAAGGCGCGCTCGAGCTCCGCGACTGGGGGAAGCTCCACATACACGATTCCCCCCTCCACTTTCGTTGGGAAGGTAGCCAAGGTGGGGCTGTCGGCATTGAGGCATTCGCCGGATTCGAGCGAAAATGTTCGCTTGTGATACGGACAGGCCACCTTGGGTTTGCCATGGTGGTCGCCCAACAACCCTCGTCCGAGTACGGCATCGCCCTTGTGTGGGCACCGAGCCTGCGTGGCATACCAACGGTCATCGATGCTGGTGTGGAAGATCGCAATCGGAATGCTGCCCACGTTGACCGTGATGCCCGTGTCTGGTGGGATGCTGCAAACGTCCGCCACGGCATGGAAGGACCTGGCCTTGAGCATCGGCAGATGCACGCGCTGCAACGCGTTCGGTGCGGCTGGCCAGGGTCGCGGAATGTGTTGCTCCCGCATGGGTTCGAGCGGCAGCGGTTCGTCTTGCGTTGCTTGACGCTCGAACTGAGCGCGCAACGTTGGCGATTCGACCACCTTACGCCATTCGCATTGGTAGGTATCCACAAGTTTCTGTAGGTCTCGCTCCAACTCCATCGCGATTCCGAGCGAATCTTGCACGATTACTTCGCGCACGTGGTTGATGCCACCCTCGAGCGAGTCTAGCCAGACGGAGGTACGGGTCAGCTTGTCTGCCGTTCGAATATAGTACATCAAGAAACGATCGGTCAGGCGCAACGCGGCCTCGTCATCCAATCCGCTCGCGAGCAACTCAGCGTGACGCGGTCGTGAGCCACCGTTGCCACAGACGTACAGATTCCAGCCGGACTCGGTGGCAATGTAACCGAAGTCCTTGCTTTGCACCTCGGCACATTCCCGGATACAGCCGCTTACGGCACTCTTTAGCTTGTGCGGTGAACGAATCCCCT
>JBLNFG010000395.1:0-3056 GCA_050263495.1 Myxococcales bacterium
GGAGCGAGGGAGGTCGTTGTGCTGGCTCAATCGTGGCTGGGACCGCTCCTAAAAAAGAGTAAGAGATTCGTTGGGTTTGTGACAAGGGCCGTCCCACGCTCGATTGCCGGCCAGACGCACAAGCTTACTTGAGAGCCGTGGCGGCCGATCTTGCGATCCAGATCGGGTGCAAGGGCCAGTCTTACCGATTCGACTTCACGAATTGATGTTAGGGACGGTTCGACGACACCCGTGCCCGGTGATCCGTAGCGATTCACATTGCGCATCGGCTCACCGGAGGCATGGACGTTGGCCCGATTCTCTGAGATGTCGTCGGACGGCTCTCTAACCGTTGAGAACGACGGTGGCGACGGAGCGACTCGGGAGCACTACAACGCCGCCCTGAGCGATGGGCGCTTGCGTCTCCCACCGTACCGAACTCCCTGGCACGTACACGGTTCTAATCACCAGTGAGCTTGCCGCAGTGAATCCACCGAATGCGACGCTGATCCGTTCCTCGCTCGTGCCGGTATTGAGTACGATGAGTGTTATGCGTTTCTGATCCGGCGAGCGGAACGCCGAGACTCGGACCGCTGCGGAGCTAGCCGTGGCGCCGATTCGGACGTCGCCCGGATCCGTATAGCGCGCATAGTGCCGCACTGAGTAGTACTGGTCCCGGATGGAATAGCTATTGGCATCAGGTACGGACACTAACCCGCGTCCAGCACCCCAGACGAGATCCCAATAGAGCCAAGCCGATACCCCTTCTTCCACGAGCGAATTGTGGATGAGCCAAGCCACTTCGAAACCACCCTCAGTGCCGTTGTCGTCGTCTGTTGCAAACTCCGTTTGGAAGACAGGCAACGTGCCCACTGCCGACTTCGCCTCGAGCATGGGCGCCAGGTAACTGTCGGGCCCAGGGGTGCGCCAGTCGCAAATTCCGTCCGTTCCGCGTTCGTACAAGTGGTGGGCCGCCGCCCAGAGTAGGCTCTTGTCGAGGGCGGACATGTAGGTCGGCATTTTCTGCCAATGGATCCCGATGAGCTCGGGACCAATCAGCTTGGGCGGATCGGACATGGTGTTGAGCTTGGTCGCGACTGCCGCGAGCGCTTGCCCATAACCTGGGAACTCTGCGGTCTCCGTCGCTCTGAATTTGCAGCCCTCATAGCCAGTGGGAATGAAGTCAGGCTCGTTTTGGATGCTGATCCAGTCCGGAACGAGTCCCACGTTTCTGTAGGCGTTTACGGCATCGAACCAGTAATTGGCGAACTCGGTGTACACGTAGGCGCCGTCGGTCTTTTTCAAGGTGCAGGTTGCTTCACCGGTGCAGGTTTCGAGCCCGTTGGCCTTGAGGGCCGCCGGGGGTGACCACGAACTCATCAGCACTTTGGGGCGACGCCCGATTGATGCCGTAGCAGCCTCGAGGATTTTCTTCTCGCGTACCGCGTCGGTGAACTCGGATCGTCCAAAGGCGTTGCGCATGCGTAGGATGTCGAGACCCAGATCACCAAACAACACCTGATACAATTCGGCACCCTTCGTGTGCCCTGAGACTGTGGACAGGTACCAAGCGATCGCGGCCCCAAACCCTTCGAGTGTCTGGTACGTCTCGGCGGGATTCAAGCTGACGGTTACGGTGGGTGCTGGTTGTGTCGTTGCAGCGGTGCCAGCTGCGGCGCCAGCTCCACCCAGTGCCCCGGTGCTCCCAGCTTCAGCGGTATTCATCGTGAGTTGAACGCCGCCTGCCGAAATCGCGCTGCTTCCAGCCTGATTCGGGAGCGCACCGCCCTGACCCGAAGGGTTGCCGCCAACACCGACTTGGTACCCTCCTTGCCCAAGATCGGCGCCACCCTGGGAGGAAGTTGAAGCAACACCGCCCGTGGTGCCGCCACTCGCCGTGCTGTTGCTCCCACCTTCACAGCCTGTGCCAAGGGCGAACAGGCACACAGCAGTGCCGGAAGCAAGTATAGATAAGCGGCCACGTTGCGTCATTGTGCTCTCTCCGGTCAGTTCTTGGCGTCGTCGCTGCGCCGCCCAAACAGAAGAATCCGTCTCGACGTGACGGTCATGTCTGGGTCCGACTTAAGTGGAGCTTCGTCGCATCGGGTAGGCTGCCGTCGCCTCTCAAGCCATCGTTTCGCTCGCAAGCAGAAATTCCGTCCGAACGTCAGAGCTGCCCTTGGTCGAACCAGGTGGAGTGCTGTCGTCTGGCTCATGCTCCCGACGCGACGCGGTGTCGGCTCGTGCTATGGCTTGACGAATTTGAGCGCAAAGCGATCGGTCGTGCCGCGTCGAGCTCCTACTTCCCGCGGCGAGGCGCTCCAGTCGCGCGTGTCCTCGGCGTTACGCAAGAAGCTGCTCTCGTCAGACATTCTGAATCCAGCCTTCATGACTTCCTGGCGAACTACGGCCTCGTCGATACGATGAAGTGTCTGGCAATCCGTGACTCCGGAACCGGGTTTAGCACTATGGTCGATGACCACATAAGTTCCGCTGGGACGCAATGCGTCGAATACAGCTCGATTCATCTGGTCGCGATCGTACTTGAGCCACACCGTGTCGTGGTACATCAGGTTGACGAGAACGAGATCGAGATCCTTGACCGTTGAGGGGAACGGCGTATCGAAGTCGCGATCGAGGCGTACCACGCTCTTCATTACCGGCTTCTTGAGTCGGGCGGTCCACGGCTCTTCTGCGAAGCGATCGAGAAAGAATTTCGAGTTCTGTCCATACACCACGCCATTCGGTTCAACAGCGCGAGCCATGAGCTCTGCCGTGTAGCCCATACCCGCGCCAAGCTCTGCGACTTTCATTCCGGGGCGTAGCGCCAAGAATTGAAGCAATTCGACCGGGTGGCGTCCCGCGTCAAGCGCGCGATCCTCAGCGGAACGGTCCGGCGCGTCCACGACTTTCCGAGCGGCGCCTTCCATATCGGCGGAAGGTTTCGCTGGCGGCCGAGACGAGGCGCTCATTGGCGGTAGCGGCGCAATCCGCGACTCGTCGAACCGCGGCACAGGCGCAGGGTCCTTTGGTGGCGCTCCGCCTCCGCAGACGCAGCCAATCAGCGCTAACGCCAC
>JBLNFG010000396.1:0-3868 GCA_050263495.1 Myxococcales bacterium
GTTCCTTAGCCATAAGTCCGTGCCGAAGCACAAGCATTCGGCCTGGTACGCGATGGGAGGAATCGCGCTCTTCTTTTTTATCGTGCAGATCGTCACGGGAATTCTGCTGATGGTCTACTACCGACCGAGTCAACCGTGGCAGTCCGTGCAGCGCATTGTCAACGAGGTACCATTCGGGAACGTGGTGCGAAGTATTCATCATTGGGCCGCCAACCTGATGGTGCTCAGTTTGTTCATGCACCTATTCAGCACCTTCTTCATGAAGGCGTATCGCGCACCGCGTGAAGGCACTTGGTTGACAGGGCTTATGCTGCTTGGGTTGGTCATGGTCTTTGGTTTCTCGGGTTATCTCTTGCCCTGGGACGACCTTTCCTTTTTCGCGACACGCGTGGGAATCGCGGAGATCGAAAAGGTTCCTGGGATCGGTGCTTGGATCGCCGACCTAGTGCGCGGTGGCACAGACGTCACCGTCGATACAATTGGGCGCTTTTATCCGCTGCACGTCGTCGTGTTACCGCTGTTGGTTTTGGGTTTGATCGGCGTGCATCTGCTGTTCGTGCAGATTCAGGGCGTCAGCGCGCCGGATAGTTTCCACGCACTGCCCAAAGAAGAGCAGAAGCACATGAGCTTCTTCGGCGAATTTCTGATCTCCGAGATCCCGATTTGGCTTCTGATGGGCGCGCTCTTAGCATTCCTGGCAACGTTCTTTCCGCGCGGCGTGGCCCCCGAAGCCGATCCGACGGCGCCCGCACCCGCTGGGATCAAGCCCGAGTGGTACTTCCTGTCCCAGTATCAAGCGCTGAAGCTGTTTCCCGGTAAGTTCGAGCTGCTTGGGCAGCTCGTCTTGGGGGTCGTCCCGTTACTCGCCTTTGCACTGCCATTCATCGATCGCGCAGTGCCAAGCGATCGGCGCGGAAAGCAAGTAAGCGCAGCGGGCGTGCTTGCCTTGTCCGGCCTAGTCACTCTTACGATCTGGGGGTGGTTGTCATGAACTATCCAGTTTGGGACGTACCCTGGATGGGGGCAGGACTCGTTGTCGCGATCATTGCGATCATCCACGTCCTCATCTCGCATATTGCCGTTGGCGGTGGGGCATTCCTGTTCGTTGCAGAGCTCTGGGCTCGCCGTCAACCTGACGCGACCCGGATCCGCGCGTGGTTGAAACGCTACCTGACGTTCTTTCTGATCTACACCACGGTGTTTGGCGCGATTACGGGCGTCGGGATCTGGTTTTCGATTCAGCTCGCTAGTCCAGAAGCAACCAGTTTGCTCATTCACCAGTTCGTGTTTGCCTGGGCGATCGAATGGGTTTCGTTTCTCGCCGCGCTCACGGTGCTCTACCTGTATTACTATGGCTGGAACACCAACTCGGACCGACGTCAGGTGTTTCTTGCGGGTGCATACTTCGGCATTGCGTGGACCTCGTTGGTCATTATCAACGGCATCTTGACGTTCATGCTCACGCCCGGTGGTTGGACGCTGGAAAATCGTGATATTTTCGCCGGCTTCTTCAACCCGGGGTACTTCCCCGCGCTCGTGCTGCGCACCGTCGTCATGTTCCTGTTGGCGGGGCTCTCTGCATTCGTCATTGCGGGAAAAATCGAGCACGACGATGCGCTGAAGGCGCGCATCGTACGCTTTGCAGCCCTGTGGGTAATTCCAGCCGCGGTCCTGGCTCCGATTTTTGCGTTCCTGTACTGGCAGCAGCTACCGATGGTGCCGGTCAAACTGGCAACGGATGGCGTGGTCGGAATAGCCGGAGGTCGACTCGAAATCCTGGCCCGCGCGCTCTGGCTCGCTGGTGTTACGGCCGTGCTGCTGCTGAGCGGTGCCGCTGTCTTTTACATGAGTCCAAAGGCCGTGCACACGGGCCCCGCCGTTGCCCTGCTCATTACCGCGCAGCTGGGCATCGCTGGCGCGGAGTTCTTCCGAGAGATGGCGCGCAAGCCCTACGTCGTGCACCGCGTGATGTACTCCAATGCACTCTGGACCAAGGACCTCAATTACGACCAGTTGCGGCGGCCCTTTCTTTCGCGCGCCAAGTGGCATCCAAGTCCCACGGCAATGACCCAACAGCAGGGTGAATGGGTGTTTCGGCTTCAGTGTGCGAGTTGTCATACTCGCGACGGCTATCGTTCCCTGCTTCAGCGCACTGCAAGTTGGACGCCAGAGTTCGGATTCAAGTGGCTTGCCACCATGGATTCAACCGGCGTCATGCCTCCGTTTCAGGGCACGCCCGAAGACCGCGCTGCCCTGACCGCATATCTCCTGTCCCTAAGGGGTGTTCAGGTCGCGCCGCAAAAGATCTTGGCGGAGGCGCGGACAACCGGAGCGCTCAACCCGTCTGACGACACGACTACTCAGAAGATTGCCGAGGTCGCACCATGAAGCCGCCCATCCCTGATTTCGACCCGATTGGCCTAGCTTTGCCAGGCCCGTGGCTCATGGCCCTTTCGTATCTGACGCTGACGCTGCACTTCGTCGCGATGCAGTTCACCGTTGGCGGCGCGCTCGTATTGCTTGCGACGTGGCGTCGCCAACACGGAATAGCAAAGTTCTTCGGCACCGCGCTTCCGCTTGGTTTCTCCTACCTCGTTACGTTTGGAATCCCGCCACTGCTATTCGTTCAAGTCGTCTACGGCCAATTCTTCTACAGCTCTTCGGTGCTCATCGGCGCGTTCTGGATCAGCGTGATCCCGCTGATCATCCTTGGCTACGGCGCATCCTACTGGCACCGCATGTCGCGTGAGAGCGCCCCCAAGTACCAACTGCTGCTGATCGCCGCAACGACGTGCGTCGTCTTGCTCGTCGGCTATATCTACGTCAACAACTTTACGCTCTCGATGCGTCCCGAACGTTGGCTGTCACATTACCAGGCACATCCGAGCGGAGGCGCGTTGAATCAAGGCGAGCCCACCCTGCATGCAAGGTACGCGCTGTTTATCGTGCCCGCCCTGTTCGCGGCGGGTTTGGCCCTGGTCGTGCGCGCAGGATACCTGCGCAACCACGGCGCGACGAGCGAAGCCGATGTGTCGTATCGTTACGGCATTCGCTCGATGTTCGTGGCCGCGGCGCTACAAACCATAGCGGCAATCGGACTCGCAACCACATTGCCTGCCCCGGTAAAGGCTGCGCTGTTTCAGCCCGGCGCACTCTCCACGTGCGCCGTCGGTTCGGCGGTTCTCGGCGTCTCAGCCCTTGCTGCGGCGGTGCTCTCGCGTCGACGGGCAGGCACTGGCATGCCCGTTTTGGCGGCCCATTTGTTCGTGGGAGCAGTCGCGTGCCTCGTGGTCGCTCGCGATCTCGTGCGGCAAATCTACTTGCGTCCCTATTTCCAGCTGGATCGCGCACCGGTAATTCCGCAGTGGGGCATGGCGATCTCGTTCGTTCTGATCCTAGTGGCAGGTTTGGTCTTCCTCGGCGTAATCACGAAACAGATGGTTTCCGGCTTGATCAAAGGCCAACCGAGCGCCGGATAAATCCTCGTCGCGACCGTTCAATTGCGAGTGCCCGTCCTTCGAGGGTGCTCGCAATTGCTTTCGGTGCGTCTCCCCCGGAAAACGACGAGTACCGTCACGCGATTCGATGGCCATCGCGTCTCGAAGTGCGTCGCGTCTCGATGGGCGTCGCGTCTCGATGGGCGTCGCGTCTCGATTAGGTCATAATACCAAAACCCAAATGTCGTAGAGCGTGTGGGTCCACACTGCCGTCGCGAACCCGCGCAACGCAAATATTAGCGTAAAGACAAGGCCCGAGACCCAGCGAAAGACGAAGGCGTTCAACGTAAATGGCTCCCCAAAGTCTCCGACGTGGTGCCATGCACTGAACAACATTGAGATCAGAAGCGCCCATGCCACCCAGAAGAATC
>JBLNFG010000397.1:0-10041 GCA_050263495.1 Myxococcales bacterium
ATCTTGAGCGTGAGGCATCAAGGTTGACCCAGCAACTTGGAACTCTTTCAGACGATAATACGCTGGACCAGCGGTATCTTGCTGAACTAGAGGAGGCCTCTACCAATGAGACTACCCCTCCACCCGATGACTTAGATGAACTCTACAGGCAGGCAGGGGTGGTCCTTCCAGGTACGGTCAAAAAGCGTTTCGACGACGTGAAAGCGTTTCACGAATCGGTACTTCGCAACCGACGCTCATACCTTTTTGCCGAGACCCAAGCTACAAAGGAGAGGATATCGGAGCGGAACAAAGAGAAGGATCGAATTGATCTTCGACGGTCCGAAATCATGAGCATCCTCACTTCCTCTGGTGCCCTCGAGCATTTCACTGCACTTCAAGGAGAACTGAGCAAGACCGAAGCCCAGCTTGAAGTTCTTCGACAGAAGCATGAGACGGCCGAAGCACTGGAGTCAGGGGGCATCAGGCTGAAATCCGAACGCACGCGGTTGGTTGAGAGGCTTCGGCAAGACTACGAGGAGGAGGAGAAGGTCATCGAAGATGCCATCCTCACGTTCAACTCAATATCCTCAGCACTCTATGATGTCGAGGCTTCTGGAAAACTGACCCTGACCCCGACTGAGAATGGTCCAGAGATCGATCCCAGAATTCCTGGAGCAAAGAGCAAGGGGGTCAACAACATGCAAATCTACTGTTTCGACATGATGCTGATGGTACTCAGCCTCAAACGTGGACGAAGCCCGGGGTTCCTAGTTCATGACAGCCATCTCTTTGACGGAGTAGATGAGCGTCAGGTGGGAAAGGCATTGGCTCTAGGCAGGAGTCTTGCAGAGCAACATGGGTTCCAGTACCTCGTGACCATGAACACGGACGATATCCCAAAGGAGGTGCCCGCAGGTTTTTCCGTTCGCGACTACGCATTGCCGGTTACGTTGACTGACGCCACTGAGGACGGTGGGCTCTTCGGTCTACGGTTCGACTGAGTTCCCCGCATTGAGAACTCTGAGGTTGCAGAATGAGCGTTGGGCAAAGCTTGAGTCACTCGTAATGACTCTTCCAGACTAAGGATCGCTGCCATTGTTAGCTCGACTCAAAAATCGGCCCCAAAGGTCTGCGTTGGGCTGATGCCTGATACCTAAGGCTCTCTTGCACTCGCGAGGATTCAAACCGTCTCGCCCTCAAGGGCTCAAGTAAGCGAGAAACTCCGCGGCCGATCTAGGCCGATGCCCCGCGAAACGTCGACGCAGTTGCTGTCTGTTCCATTCACTCACGAGGCGAACGTATTCGTTCAACTCGACCTCGACACACTGCACGGCAGCGCGTGCGGATTCGTCATCGCGACCTGGCATTGCGTGCGCACAAGGCGCGTCGCCGAGCACGAACAATCGCCTGACTCCCGAAGTGAGAGGTCGTGGTTCATCGAAAGCATACGGGTATGCCGCGCACGGGGCCGGCCGTGCTTCGTACGTCCCACACCAGCCTTCGTTGGTGAGCGATAGGCAGGCGCCTCGTTCGTGTCGCAGCACCATTAATCGGCGACCTAGATCTACTTCGACGAAGGTTTCCGGTTCCCCCGACATATCGACCTCGTCAGGCGCGAGCCACTCTACGAAATGGGAACTCGGGTGTCCCGTCGAAGTTGCGAGTCGTTTCAGGTCCCGGTGGGTCAAAGGGACGCGCACCAGCGTGCAGCAGCTCGGGACGAGTTGGCAGCGGCAGCTCAGCGTGGGGCGCGTTGGTTCCACGCGCGCCTCTATAGCAGACTAGAGCAGACGCGTGCTCCTCGAGCCGAGCTAACGATCCTCATTCAATGCCGCCCGGGCTTTCGCAGCGGGAGGTGACGACTCCACCCCGGCACGCGTTCTTGAGCTGGATGCCATCGGATTCAGCTCCGCCGCCACCAACGGTACGGGCGAGGGCCGCGCTGGCGCGTACATCCCATCCGAACGCACCTCACGACGGGCCACATGCCAGTGGATGACGCACCCCATTGCAGCAATCAATCCGAATGCAACGGCTGCCGCAATGATCGACGTGCGAAAGACGGGCATGAATGTGGCCAGTAGTTACGGCCGCCCCGCGCAATGCTTTAGCTATTCCACGTTGATTGAATAGTGCTGCCTTGACTCGGTTTCAGCTTTCCCGCATCCCCTCGAAACCGCTACACTCACCCGCGGCCTGCGGCACCGCTAGACACTCACCTTCGAGCTACGTTCTCGACGCCGAACTCGAGGCCGCAGCGCCATCGTCCAAGCGTGTCAGATAGGAACTCGAGCCTCGCGCTTTGACCGGAACTCTCGCGTAACAGTGGGTCGCGCAGCCCGTTGGACGGTCCGGCGTCGAAGCGTTCAGTCGTCGACTATCGGAATGCGTGGGTTTTCCGCATTTTCGGCAAAGAGAATGCTACCAGTCCTTTCTCGATTGCCAATGCTCGACGGGGGGCCCGCTTTCCGGCATCTTTGCGCCAGTTCATGATTGGCTTCTACGATTCTGGATTCGGTGGTCTTACGGTGCTGCGCGCCGTAAGACATCTTCTGCCGCAACACGACTATGTCTACTTGGGCGACAGCGGCAGGGCGCCCTATGGCGGCCGTGACATGAACACGGTGCTCGATTTCGCGGAACAGTGCGTGGATCGCTTATTCGAGGAAGGCTGCCGGCTCATCGTCGTGGCTTGTCACACGGTCTCGTGCACAGCTCTTCGTCATCTTCAGAACAAATACGCGCCCAGCCGCGCCGGGGCGAGGCGCATTCTCGGCGTGACCATCCCGACCGCCGAGGCCGCCGTGAAGATTTCTGGCGGACACATTGGCATTATTGGAACCACGAGAACCGTTCAGTCGGGCACGTTCGCGATCGAGATTGGAAAGCTTTCGTCACATCGCGTTTCCGCCATCGCAGCACCGCTGCTCGCCCCGATTGTGGAAGAGGCTTGGGAGAATACGGACATAGGTCACCAGGCAGTGGCGCGCTACGTCGCCGGGCTCCATGGGGTCGACACCTTGGTGCTTGCATGCACGCATTACCCGCTCCTAAGGCCGGCTTTCGATGCGGCAGTGCCACCGGGTGTGAACGTGCTCGATCCGAGTGCTCACATCGCGCATCGACTACTCGATTGGCTCAATCGCCATCCCGGGTTCGTTCAACCGAGAAGCGGGCTCTTGCGCGCGCTCTGCACGGGCGACCCAGAGCCATTCCAACGCCACGGTCGGCGATTTCTCGGAGCCGAGCTGCCGATCGTCCAGCATGTCGCGGAGGAGCACGGCCGCCTTGCACATCGCGATCGCTTGCACATTGAGCTGGGCCAGGTCGTGCGCTGACCAACAACGGGCATTCTCCCTGCCGAGAAGGCGTGTTCTCTCGGCCCAACCTGATTGGTTGGCGACCCTTAATCCAGCCGAAGCTCCTTGCCGCTGACTCAGGATTGCCGGATCGTCCCCCCGCAGAGGGGGCCCCGAACCTCGGGATTATTCCAAGTATCTCGGTCGGATCCCCTTGGGATTGGGGCCCGGCACAGCTCCTCCCTCTATCCGACAAACGCTGCGCGCCGTATATAGCTGAGGTGTCCGCCGGTCATGCTCCCGGCTGAAGGGAAGAATAGCCAGATGGCGTCACGACCCGAGCGAATTGCTGTGATCGACGACACTGACATGGTCCGGACGATCGTTAGTCGCCATCTCGAGCGTCTTGGTTTCAAGACCCTTCAAGCTGAAGACGGAGATGTCGGCCTCAATGTGATTCGCGCCAACAAGCTGGAGTTGGTGTTATGCGATCTGCGTATGCCCACGATGGACGGGCTCGAAGTCCTGAAAACCGTCAAGGAGGAGTTTCCGGATCTACCAGTCATTGTCATGTCTGGTGAAGGCCTACTGGAAGACGCCATTGGTGCGCTGAAATTGGGCGCGTGGGACTACATCTCGAAACCAATTGAACCCGCTGTGTTGGAGCATGCGGTAAAGAAGGCACTCGAGAAGGCGGTCCTGATCGACGAGAATCGCCGCCATCGCGCCCACTTGGAAAAGCTGAACCGGGAATTGAAGGCCACGCTTCGACTCCTCGCCGAGGATGAGGACGCTGGGCGGCAAATCCAGTTTCGGATGCTGCCCCGAAACCACCAGCATTTTGGGCCGTACCTATTCACGCGCGATGTGGTGCCGTCCGCCTTTCTGAGCGGCGATTTCATTGACGCATTTGCAATTGACCAGCGCCACTTCGGGTTCTACCTCGCAGACGTGTCGGGGCACGGTGTCTCCTCGGCCTTGGTTACCGTTCTACTTCGCACCTTCGTGCAACGTCAGGTGGCAAGCTTCATTCAGAGCGGTGATGCGCTCGTGCTTTCTCCCGCGAAGCTGCTCATGCGGCTCAACGAGGAAATGGCCCACGATGATCTGGACAAGCACCTGACGATGTTTTACGGGATTGTCGACCTTGTCGAGAATTCCTTGCTCTACGCCAATGCGGGACATTTCCCCTGGCCAATCCTCGTAGACGGCGATAAGGTTCAATTGTTGGAGGAGCCGGGAGTCCCGGTCGGGGTCGTTTCCGGCACACGTTACGAGGAGCATCGAACACCGCTCGGAGCTCAGATGAGTCTGGCGGTCTTCTCCGACGGAGTGCTGGAGATTTTGCCGCAGCCGAGTCTAGACGAGAAGCTCGATTTCTTGAAGACATTCTTCGGGAGGTTGAATGTCACTGTCGAGCAGACTAGAGAAGCGCTAAACCTATCTGGCAATACCTCTCTTCCTGATGACATTGCTGTCCTCATCATTCAGCGCGGAGGCACGCATGGCGACGATGCACACTCCTAAGGCATTTTACGGGCGCACGGAGCACTCGCGCGTGTTGGCTCTCAAGGGTCAAGTTAGGTACATGACTGTCCGCGCCTTGAAAGGTTTCGTGGACGATCTGCTGGCCCAAGACGACGGCGAAGCGATGATCGTTGATCTGCGCGAGCTCGAGGCCATTGACAGCACTGGAATGGGTCTCTTGGCTCGTCTCGGTCGCTGTACGCTACAGCACGGTCGACGAGCAGTCATCGTCTGTGGCGTGCGCGACGTGATGACTTGCCTTCGTTCTGCTGCCTTTGATCGGCTCTTCAATATCGTCGACGAGTGGCCTTTTGACTGTGAGACCACGTTGTCCGAAGTACCGCTGGAAACCAAGGAACTGCAGCCCGATCTGATGGGGCGGCTGATCCTCGAGGCGCATCGCGATTTGGCGTCACTCAGCGAAGAGAATGAACAGGCCTTTGCCGGAGTTATTTCCGCGTTGGAAGCCGATCTTGAACGGAAAGGCCGGGCCATCCGCGACTAGAGCGGCTGTCAACGAAGTGGAACATGTAATGGGTGTGGCCGCTCTAGTAATCCGCGAATGCGGATTGAGGGTGAATTGACGAGCGAAGCGAGGAAAGAGGGGCGAATGCCCCTACAAACCAAAGGATAGAGCGCTGTTGGCGAAGCCAACGATGGCATGTCACATGCCATGGAAAGGCGCTCTAAGTTGCGGGTGTTTGGGGGCTTTCTTGCGGTAGGTTCGTGCGCTACCCTGGTTTGGCGAGGTACTCGACAAAAGCGAATCTGACCGTATAACCAAGGGGTCGATGCAAGCCCACCCGATGAGGCGCTCAGCGCAAGTAACCAAGCCCAGCCACTCCATTTCAGCGCGTTTCCTGCCCCGTATGCGCGTCATTCTAGCGTCGGCGCTGCTGGGCACTCTGTTGGTGGGGTGTGGAACTGGTGGTGGCGCAGACGCGAAGCTCGAAACGGTGGATGTGCCTCGGCGTGAGGGCAATCTGATTCAGTTTTCGGACACGTTTGCCAGCCGCATCAATCTGAAGTCTGCTGAGGTGCGGGCGGCGGGCGTGGTTCCGTCGATCGCGGTAGTAGGGACTGTCACCTTCGATCCTGAACACGTCGCTCGGGTTGGCACGCGCTTGCGTGGCTTGGTGCGAGAGGTGCGGCGCTACGAGGGTGACGCAGTCAAACAAGGAGAACTGCTGGCTTCAATCGACAGCCCAGAACTCGGAGAAGCGCAAGCCGCGGTAATCTCTCTTCAGGCGGAGTTGGACGCGGCAAAGCGCAACGCGCAACGCGAAAGTAAACTCGCCGAGGGCAAGCTGACGACGCTCAAGGAAAGCGAGGAGGCCAGCGCCCTTGCCGATAAGTATCAGGCCCTCCTTTCCGCTGCACGGCAGAAAGTTTCGGCACTTGCAGGATCGGTCGACCCCAAGTCGCGCGCGATCGGAGTGCATGCCATCGCTTCACCGCTCGACGGAACCATCGTCGAACGGCACATCGCCCGGGGGCAATTGGTCGAAGGCGATCACATCGCCTTTTTGGTCGCAAATCTCGACACGCTGTGGGTAGAGCTGGCTGTGTTCGAGCGCAGCTTGCCCTTAATCCGGGTGGGCGACGAAGTGATGCTGAAGCCTCTCGGAAGCCAAGGGGACGGCTTGAAGGGAAAGGTTGCGAACGTTGGACAGGTACTCAGCTCGACCACGCGAAGTGCTCCGATTCGGGTCGAGGTTGATAATCGCAGTCGCCAACTGCGTCCTGGGCAGGCTGTTGACGCGGTGATTCGGGCAGGTGGAGCTGCGGTGGATGAAGGACCTGTGGTTCCACCGGACGCCGTGACCTTCATTGACGGCAAGCCGACCGTATTCGTGCTGGACGCGCCGAATAAGGTTCGTGTCGCGCCGGTAGAGCTCGGCGCAAGTGACGGTCAAGATCTACATATCAAGCAAGGGCTCAAGGTGGGCGAGCGCGTCGTGACGACCGGCACCTTCGAGCTCAAGAGCGAACTGTTTCGTTAGAAAAAGGGCGTCTCACCAGGCCTTTTCTCTGTCGGAGCTGCGTTGTGATTCTTTCCCGACCTGCTCGGGGACACGGACGCCGTCTCTCCGGCTTGTTTAGTCTCGCCCTCGCCAGCAGTGCTGGGGCGCGATCTGTCGCGGCTCTCCCTCCACGAATCCCGCTATTCGAATGCTGCTCGGGCTGGTGAGTCTTGCGCGCTGGGTGCTATGAAGAAGCGTTCATGCAGCAACGTCCGGCCCTGCGAGTGATCCCCATGCAACTCTCCCAATTTCGATTGTTCGCGATCCATTTGAGTTGGTGTGCTGCAGCGATGGCGGCCTACTCCAAGCCCTGCTGGGCTCAGCAAACTGCTGCAGGTGCAGTCGCGGCACCGAGCTCCGTCATCCCCAATGCACCCGCTAGTTCCGCACCACTCAAGCTTCCTTACCAAGGCGAGAGCCCGACTCTCGAGCGTGTTCTCGGGCTCGCTCGCGAGCGAGCGCCCGAGATTGTTGCTGCTCGCGCCGAGGTCGAGGAGAGCCGTGCTGCGACGGTGGGCGCCCGCGTCAGCCCTCTCCTCAATCCGTACCTCGAGGTCATCGCCGAACGCGGTTCCCGCAACATTACGCACGACGTCTACGTCACTGCGCAGCTGCACACGCCCCTCGAAGTGGCCGGGCAGCGTGGACGCCGCATCGCTGCCGCGGAGTCGTTCGTGCAGTGGCACGAGTCGGCACTCGCGCAGACGCGTGCGCAAATTGCCGGTGCAGCGGTTCGTAGCTATGGCGAATGCGTCGCTTGGACGGCTAGGTTCGAGACACTTGCGGAACTGTTAGCGTCTGCCGCAACCGAAGCTGCTGTGATGCGAGCACGCCGTGACGCCGGAGACGCGACGGAACGCGACGCGCAGCTGGCAGAACTCGAGCGAGCCAGGATCGCGGTGCAGCTCGAGGAGACGAAGGCCTCCCTCGGGGCAGCGCTCAGCGAACTCGCGCGGCTCGCAGGTCAGCGCTTTGGCACGCCTTCCACCGCGCATCTATTCCCTCCCGTGCAGTTGACGGCGCCTCCCTCCACCTACGCGCAGTCAGCCCCGGTGGTTCAGAACGCGGAAGCCGAGTCACGTTTTCATGCCCGTTCTGAGGAGCGATTCGATCGGGAGCGCGTCCCGCCCGTGACGGTCATTCTCCAGGGCGGCAGGGGTGATTACGGAGAGACACGGCTTGGCGCGGGGCTCGCCTGGACACTTCCGGCGTTCCGATACAACCAAGGCGAGCGTGCGCACGCCCGAGCTGCAAGTTCACGCGCTAGGGTGCAAGCCAGTGCGTACCGCTCGTCGATTGCCCAGCGTCTGGCTGCGATCGAAGAGGAGGGGAGTCACTTGCGCGCTGCCGTTGAACGTCTCGATCACGAGGCAATTCCCGCGGCAGCGCTTGCGACCGAATCCGCCACGAGCATGCAAATCGCGGGAAAGACCGATCTCTTGAGCGTGGTCGTGGCGCGGCGGGATCTGTTTGTCTTGAAGTTGAGGCGGCTCGAAATTGCCGAGCGCGCATGGGCGCTGCTTGGCGAGTGGGTCGAGTTGACCGGCAAGATGCCGCAATGATACTCAGTAAGCGTAGAGCCCGCGCACGACGGCGGCGCGCGGGCTCTACAAGGGTAAGTCGCGCTCTCATTCAGTAACGATGCACACGGATCTCAAGGAACCTGCCACGTGCGCGGTATTGCGGAGTCAACTACGGAGCGAGCGCGCGTGCGTTCTCAGTTGGTTTGGACGGCGATTCGACGAGGTTTGGCCTTCTCTTGCTTCGGCAGTTCAAGTCGTAGGACTCCGTCGCTCAGCTTTGCGTCAATCTTGCTTTGATCAATGGATTCAGAGAGTGTGAATTGTCTTAGGAACGTTCCTGCGCAGTGCTCACGCAGAACCAGGTTTTCACGCGGCGGGGACGAATCAGGAACACGGCCCACCAACGTAAGCACGTCGTCGCGTAGATCGATCGTGAGATTCTCTGGTGCTACCCCAGGCAGATCTGCCAGGACGGTGATCTTGTCCTCGCTCTCGAAGATATCGACGGCGGGGGTGTAGACGGGCCCCGAGTGTGTGGGTTCAGGGGCACCCTGCAGCGTTCCATTGGAGGTCTTCAGAATTTCGGTGTCGCTCATGACAGGTTCCTTTCGGACGAATAATCAGGGTTATCGGGTATCCAAGGCGACCCAACCAAGAGCACCGTCGTGGGCTTGGTCGGGCAAAGTGTTTACCTCGGCGCTTTCGTTGCGTGAATCAAATCGTTCGGCGTCCTAACTGGACGATTTAACGCTAATCTGACGTGGTTTTGCCGTCTCAGACTTCGGTAGCGTCACATTCAAAATGCCAGATTTGTATTCGGCCGTGACCTTCGTGGCGTCGATGTCGGTCGGGAGCGTAACGGCCCGGCTAAATTCGCCGCCTGCGCGCTCCTTGCGATGATAGCTCACCTTGTCGTTCTCCTTGGGGATCTCGCGTTTACCCGTAATAGTCAGTCTGCGGCCAAGCGCTGACACCTCGAGATCCTTGGCTACGACGCCGGGCACTTCTGCGCGCACGTAATAGTTGTCGTTGTCTTGGGTGATGTTCATCGGGGGGGAAACTGACGACCGCTCTTCACCGAACGCATTGCCTCCAACTGCATCGAACAGGCGAAGCATCTGGTGCCGCAGCTGTCCAAAGACTGCAAAGGGGGACTCGAACGTCGGTCTTGAGGGCCAAACTCGTCGGACAAGCATGGGCATTCCTCCAACTTTAGGCGGCCTTGCGTTAGCCGCGATTGACGTTGACGCTAAGAAGCTAAATCGGGGATTTGACCTGTCAAGAGGCCGTCTGCGCGCGCGATCGTGGCGTCAGGTCGTTAGTCGTGGCCCTTGGCAAACCCGGCTTTAGCGGCCTCACAGAGGGCCAACACCGCAGGGTGCCGAATCTTGCGCTCGGCTGAGATGGCGTAGAAGCGCTCCCGAACGGCGTCGATCCGTCCCACCACCTCGAAGTCGTACTGTCGAATGACGTGAGCCTCGATGGCACTGGGAGCGGGGACGAGCCCCAAACCATCCTGCCCAAAGGTTTTAAGCAAGGCACTATCGTCGAACTCGGCCAAGACCACGGGATGCAGATCTTCGCTCTCGAACCACTGATTGAGTGAACGCCGAATCGAGGCGCTCTCAGTCGGAAGCAGCATTGGCGCACCGTCGAGCGACCGAGGAAATCCTTTGCGGTAACGCG
>JBLNFG010000398.1:0-6993 GCA_050263495.1 Myxococcales bacterium
GAAAACAATGCATCAGGCGCAGAGGCTTCGAGCGCGCCTTCGGGTGCGTCGCCACTGGTTCCGGAACCCTCGGTTGTCATCGCGTTGATCCCCGTTCCGGCGTCAGCGACTTCGGCCTCTAGCAACACTGAAGCAGCCGTCAGCTCTTCACGCGCCCGTCAGACGCAGGCCGAGCGCGCTGCGAGCGGCGTGAATAGCGAGTCCTTCGCCGCAGAGCTGCAAGTCTTACAACCTGCACGGCAGGCCGTTGCTCGGGGTGAGCATTCTTCTGCACTTGGGATTATCGCGGAGCATCAACGTTTGTTCCCTCACGGTGTTCTAACCGAAGAACGAGAGGCCTTGCGCGTTAAGGCTCTGGTCGGCCTCGGCCGAGCCACGGAAGCAGAGCGAGCTGGAGCAGCGTTTCGCAAGCGCTTTCCGCGCAGCGCGCTGGTCGGACGCATCGACAGCCTGCTGGGAACGAGAAAGTGATCCATGCAAGTCATCGACTCGATCAGAGTACACTGACTCGCGGAGCCAAAGGGTGCATCCTGGTTTCATTGGTCACTGTCGCCTGCAGTGGTGATCTGGAAGCTGGTTGGGATGAGCCGAGGGGACTGCTTCCAGTGGACAGTCGCAACCCAATCGTCCTCTGTAATGACGGACTGAACGACAACTGGGCGGGCGAATATGCAGCCTTGTTTGCTGGCACGGGTGGGCTGTCGTTGGCAGGTATTGTGGTTAGCACCGGGCCCAATGAATCGACGAACTTGGACGACAATTTGGCAAGCTGGCGCAAGATGGTGGCAGCTGCACGCCAAAGTGGGCTGAATGGCATCCCCGATCCGGTGGCGAGCACCAACTCGGCACTCGTGCGTCCCGCCGACGGCGACATCGATTCGACGACTCCCAACCGTTCCGAAGGTGCGATCTTCATGATCGAGGCGGCGCGTCGATTAGCTCAACCCTTCCGCCCCCTGGTGCTTGTTACCGGTGGAAAATTGACGGATGTGGCGGATGCGTATTTGATGGACCACACGTTACCCGAACGGGTGGTCGTCGTTTCCGCGTTGGGTACCACCACCACTGACGGCGGCAAGATGGGGATCCCGAATGGTGAGCTCGACAAATGGGCCGATGTGATCGTCGCACAGAAATTTCGCTACGTTCAGGTCAGTTCCTACTACGATCAGAAGGGCGACGTTACAGATGAGCTCGTAGCTCAGATGCCAAGCAGTGCGTTCACGGCATGGATCCAAGCTAAACAAGACAAAGTGTACGACAACTCCTATGCCGCTGACCAGGTAAGCCTGTTTGCGGTCGCCCTGCCCGACGTGGTTTCAACGGTAGCTCGCGTTGTCCAACGGAAGATGGATTCGGAAGATGTCCCATCCTTGACGAGCGACGCGGACGGGCCAATCTGGCTGCTTACCGAGCTGAATAGTTCACTAGCGAGGGCACACGTCCAGGAACGGCTGCTGGATCCTACGACGTTCGATGGGCAGTGATGGTGCGCTTTACGAGATGCAGAGCTCAGATCGCCGACCAGGCTTCGCCAGTATAGGCACGGTGCGACCGCGCCATCAGGTGCAGTCGATGCACGCGATAGAGTCAGCGACTCTCGATATGGGAGACGCAAGCCGAGGTCCTGCCGAGGGCGCTAACGGCTTAACTTACGGTAATTCGCAAGACGGAGTGCAGTCAGCGAATCCGACGCTGCCCGACATTGGGCGTCGTCGCTTCGCACCGGTGGCGAGCCCGACGTGCGAGAGAGCTGCACGGCTTCCGCTGATCATCGATTGCTGGCTGATGCTCCGTAGCCCGCGCCGACGATGTTGCTCTGAATGAAATCGTCGATCGTATCCGATGGATAACCGGAAACGATCGCTCCTTCGTAGAAAGTGCCTGCACTGAGGTTGGCGCCGCCATCTGGCTTGCAACAGTCGCCACCGCTGCCAAGCACGATGGCCCCTTGCTTCTTCATAGGACTGTACCCGTTCGGGAGCTTTCCTTTGTATAGCGTCGTTAGGCTGCCTGACTGAGCATTACCGCCCTTGAGCGCAAATTCCGTTGTTCCGTTGTTTTTGAGCAGGGCGGTGACGTACTTGTTGCCGAATGCCTTCTGATTCGGGTTCCAAGCGCTGCTGCCGCCCGGAAAGAGGCCCCACTCGAGATCAGCCTGGACCCATGGTCCAGTACCAGCACATCCGCCGAACCAGCATTGCGTACTGAAGTTGATGGCGTCCATAGCGCCGGCAGCATCGGCCTTTCTCGTTGTTTCGCTGTTTCCATAATCGAAGCAGCAGCCGCCGTTTACGTGGGTTCCGCTGGTAATCATGTACATGCCCTCCGGTTCACTTCCTGTGGGCACCTCGGACCTAGAGCCATTACGCCAATAGCTATTGCCGGGATTGACATAGAGCGAATAGACTTTGTGTCCGCTAACCGTCAACGTCTCAGTCGTGGCCTTTGCGGGACTGCTCTGCGGAGATCCTGGAACCGTGGTTGAACCTTGATACCATAGGTCGTTGCCTTTGCCGGATTGGTCGTACACGACCGTGATGACGCAGGTCGTGCCCGCACAGAACGTGTCTTGCGACGGTCCGTCGGCAAAACCTCCTGGACCCAAGGTCGCGATATCCTTTGTTGTGTTATCGGCGCGCCTGACTTGGTACAGTCTGCCATCGTACTCTCCCAATAGGGCGCGAACCGTGCTGTGTGCTGCTACGCATGGCGTGCCTGCCGACCTGAAGATGTCACAAGGTCCGCTGATAATACTGGCAGCGCCCGAGCCAGCAACGCCCGTCGTGGTGCCCGAACCGCCTGAGCTGGCAGCGCCCCCTGCAGTTTCGAAACCGCCTTGGTTCGTGTGCCTGTCCGAGTTCGTCGAGCGACTGTCTGAGGTGCCGCCCGCGCCTCCGCTACTGGACGCACCACCTGGCAACTGCCTGCGAGTTGAAGTAGCGGCCTCTCCGCTCCCGCGATCCCCCCCGGAGTTCGCTACGTGGACCGAGCTGTTCGCTCCGCCATTGGCTGCAACGATCGAACTTGATCCCAACGAAGGTCGAGCGCTCGGCGACCCTGCAACAGCGCCGCCCGCGGCGTTCTTTTCGGGCGAACTGTGTCGCCCGCCGGAAGCTGTCTGAGCAGAAACCGGACCAAGTCCGCTGCCTGCTTTTGCGGATCCGTTCGAATCCGTGGTCCCGCCGGAAATCTCCGAGGAACAGGCACCGCAGATCAGAACCGCCGACACCGTAGCGACCGGAAGACGACTATAGAAGGCGCGTCCTCCGCACCAGGGTTCCTGCAACACATGTGTTTTCGTGCGCCCAGCCTCAACGGCGCAATCGCGCGATCGGTTTAGCGCGACCGTAGGGTGCAAGCGCGGTACGTTCGGGGTTCGGCGACGTTCAGTATCGGTCACAAACAGTATTGTCGGAGCGTGCCCGCAATTGTCACTGACGCGAAAAAGAACTACCTATTCCCATCCTTTGAAGCACCCGCACGAATCAACGGCTTTGAGGCTGATGGGGCAGGACAGATTGCTGTAGCTTTTGGGATGGTGAACGCCGAGCGAGCGGCACTAACGAAACCGTGCTCCGAAATCAATCCCGGCGAAGACGGCGAGTCGAGGTAACGTCCAAACCGCCACGTGGTTGACGTTTACGGTCCAGAGCTTCGGCGAGACAAGGGTTTCCACATGTCCTTGCACGAAGAAAGAACGGTGCAGGTCCAATGCGTACGCCACCCGCGGCCCTACGGAAGCGACGAGGCCGCTTGTCGTGTTCACGACGTCGAGTCCAACACCTTTCACCTGCAGCTGCCCAAGCTTTCCGAGACCGCACGCCGAAAAAGCGCGGTAGCAGATGCAAGCGGCGAAGGTGCCCGAGCTCAGCTGATAGCGAAACCCGCCGCCATAACTTTCGCGCTTGGTGGACGGAAGGCTTGCCTCTGCCCCCAGCTCGAGTCCGAACCACCCGCGCCGAACAGCGCCAAAGAGTCTTCCTACACCCGCTACGTTCGGGCCGACCCCGATCCCCACCTCCGGTCCAATCCCTAAAGAAAATATCCACCTTGTGGCTTCGTGGGGCTGTGGCGCGCGGATCTCGAAATGCCTTGGGCTCAAACTCACTCTGCTCTGAGCCCCGCCGTCGAGGGCTTCGCTTTTCCCATTACGCGACGCGCTGACGTTTGCATGAGCACCTGGGTCTTCGGACGATGCCGTCTCTTGCTCCTGCTCCGCCGCTAATTGGAGCTGTACGGCCACCGCAAACCCAAGGTTTGCCACCATGCGCTGGCATTCACCACTCCTTGCAGTGAACCGTCTTTCGCCGAGCCTTCTGTTGGCGATCGTGGTCGAGTTGATCTCTCCCACGAGCCCCGTCGCAGTCGACCGAACCCGAACGGCTACCCTCGTTGGCGCACTCGCCAGATGTGGATCGTACCCGAGCTCGTCAGAAATGATGGCGCGAAACTCTGTTGCTGTGGGGCAATCTGGCAGGGATGGATCGACATCGTATTCCAGATCCACATTCTGTCGCGTGGTTGGTTGTGCCCAAACACTCGACGGAACGAGCCCAATTACCCCCAAGGCTGCAGCAGCAAGCGCAATCAGCGCGCGGGTTCTCGGGAGCATCGAGCACATCATAGGGTGAATTTCGCTGCGCACGTCACCAGGAGTGGAGGTTCAGAAAGAATGGGTGGAGTATCCAAGGAGCGTCAAGGCACGTAATGGCGCGTCGCCATGCGACTGGCGCAGTGGCCACCCGCCTCAGCTTCTGTCACCAGTGCCGAACGGAAGGTCTGGCAAGCTACGTGGCCAGCGGAGTCGACGAGGTTTTTCGAGCTTGACTCGCTGTTCAATTTGCCTCACGGAGAAGGCAACGGCGTCAGCGGAATACTGTTGCTTTCGCAACCCGACGTCTCGGATTCCTCGCTGATCGTGATTCGGTGCTTCAGATCGTGATAACCGGTGGTCTGTTCCCAAAGTCCGGTGTTGGACAGCCGAAGGGCGTAAGCCGGTAAGTCGTGTGGTCTAGCGGAAGGATCGGGCAGATGGAGCAGCAGATCGTAGCTGCCCGCGGGAATGTCGCCGGAGACGCAGAGCTTAGCCGAAACCGTATGTGCGGCGTCAGGCGTGAATCGGCGGGGGTCGGCCGGCAGCGCTGCACGATACAGGGCGTGGGTCGCCACGTTTCGCAGCAAGACGTCGAACGCTCGGACCGATCGGCGGCGCGTAGCCGTCATTCCGCAAAACCAGCGTGATCGGAAGCGTGCCCCCGCGGCTGCTGGAGCTGGCATACGTACCATTCTGCAACGTAAGCCGATACCCGAGAGAACGTCGAACTACGTCGATCTTTGCGCCCCAGCTGTTGAGAGCGTCTTGGTTGTAGTCGCGATTGAGATACGTGTAGTGGAGCCGCTGCATCTCAGCGACGGCATTATCGAAGCCTGAGTAGCCGGACACAGCGCAAGTCTCTCCGCCTTGGAGTACGTACAGGTTCTCCGTTGCGAGGTAGGAGCCGTCCAGCCAAACCTCGCGAGCGCAAGCGAGCTCCTCCCGAAGAATGGCCTACTCGGGAAGCATCGGGCCAAGGCATGCGTATACCCGACGCCATGAACTCACAGTTGCTATTGTGGCAAAAGATCGTCGCGGCGATGGTTGGGCTCCTTGGCGGCGCGACTTTGGGCGTATTCGGGTTCATCGTTGGAGTCATCCTGGGCGGAAACCTGGCGGTGGGCTACGAAGCAGGGGGCGCGTTTGGCGCGTTGCTCGGTGTGGTCTTGGGTGCGGCTTTGTGCTCCGCGAAGGCCGTTCGCATTTTTGGGGAGCGAAACTACGGGCGTGCCCGAACCTGAATGTGAACAGTGCGGTTCTATCGACCGCCGCTCGTCACGTTTCCGAATGCCCGCCATTTAGGCTGCTCCCGACTTCACACCCTTTTGGGACGGGAGCCATGCCACGCGAGGAGTCGATCAAATCGCGATGCTCGATTCGAGTTCGAAGCGTCTCACGAGACCCGCCAAAGCATCGGCTTGGGTCTTCAAGCCCTGTGCCGAGGTGCGGGTTTGCGCCGTCGCGCTCACCGCCTGAGTCACGACTTCCGTAATGTTACGAATGCTTTCGGATACCTGCTCTGTCCCACCATCTTCTCGGTATCCTGAGTCAACTCAGTGGCAACATGTCGCCATGAGATAAGCGACTGCAGGAGTGGTAGTGGAACAAGGTGCTTTCTGGCCGGTGGTGATCAAATCCAGGTCTCCTTGCGCTAGAAGGCGAGCACACCGCGTACTTGCAGTTGGCGTGCCGAGAGCGCATTTTCGACGCATCGCCAGTCGTTGCTAGTTGCGGTGCGTGGTCGTGGACCGATACGAGAACTCGACTCGACGGAGGCTGCTTGGACCTTGCCAGCGGTGAGCACCGCGGAGTCGCCAGCACTGCGGTCCATACGTGCGTTAGGCAGTAGTATCTTTTGGTCAAATCGTCGTGGCTACGACCCCGTTCGTTTGCGCGTCGAAACAAACCAAACCTAAAGTCAGCACCCCGCGGTCATGCTGCCGCAAATCTAAGCACACCTCTCGGGCAGCGATTCCCAACCACTTCGAGATTTAACGGTTTGCTTGAAGATTTAGGCACGCCGTAGTTAGTTCTGCAACCGGGCTGTCGACGATAGTATGATGCCGCCCATGTCTGCCAAGTGGTGTGTTCAAAGTGCGTTGGCTCTCGGATGCGCATGTCTAGTGTGCCTCTCTGGGTGTGGCTCGAGCGACAACGGAGGCTCACGCCAGTCCGACTCGGTCGGCGGCAACGAGAATCACAACGCAAGCGCGGGTGCGGGTTCGTCCTCCACCAACGCGAGTTCGGGCGCCCCGAGTGTCGGGACCTCCGCGGGAGGGCGCTCGGGCTCTGGCATTGGGGGATCGAGCATCGGTTCCACGCGCGCCACTGGAACAAGCGCGGGTTCCACTTCGCGCGGCTCGGGTGGAACCTCCGGTGCGAGCGTTCAGGCGGCC
>JBLNFG010000399.1:0-3169 GCA_050263495.1 Myxococcales bacterium
AGCGTGATGAGGGCAGCGGAACTAGCCCTACCGTCGATTCGTCGATAGAGACGCAAATAGAGAGGTTCCGCGACCACGGCCACAAACGCCGCGAGCAGTAAGGGTTCCCACAGCGGCAGCATCGTGACGGCCGCAGCCACGCACAATAGAAGCACCGCCCAGCGGGTCGCGTCCCGTGCTTGATGGTCCCCAGTGGGTGCGAACTCTTGTCCGTTCATACTCATTGCGAGCACCGACGCAACGAGTGTGCCGGAATCGCAAGCTCCCTGGGCCCAAGCTCCGCGGCAAATTGACTCACGCGTGGCAAGGCTACGCTGGGCGCATGCATGAATCCTCCCGAGTGAATGCATCTTGGCATGCGTCTACGCTGGGTTACCGCGAGCCCCTTGCACTGGTCCAAATAGTGCTAACGCAGCTGCTTCAGGGGTGTTCTGAACACCGCTGCGCGAAGTGCGCGGCAAGGAGAGGCTGCGAATCATGTCCCTAATTACCGTGATTATTACGCTCATCGTCGTTGGGTTGTTGCTCTGGCTCGTGAACAACTACATCCCAATGGACGGGAAGATTAAGCAAATCTTGAATGTCGTAGTGGTAGTTGCCGTTATCCTGTGGCTCCTATCCGTCTTCGGACTGCTTGGAAATGGTTGCGACATGCGGGTACCTCAGATCCGCACAACCCGCTGATGTTTCGGGCCGCGCCGCTGGTGTAGCGTCCGATCACGCACTTGCGGTGGCGCGAGAATTGCGACGGCATGGACCGCAGAACGGAGTCTGTGCAATGTTGAGACATGTCAAAGACCTCGAAGACTATAAAATCACTGCAACGGACGGAGACATCGGAAAGGTCAGTGACTTCTACTTCGACGACGAGTACTGGACCATCCGCTACCTTGTTGCCAACACGGCCGAGCTGCGGGAGCCAGCTAACCGAGTGCTCATTTCGCCAATCGCGTTCAGGGAGGCGGATTTTGTCACTCAACGTTTCCATTTGAATCTGACGCGCGACAAAGTGCGAAGTAGTCCGAGCGTCGACCTAGAGAAACCCGTCTCGCGCCAGTATGAGCGGGAGTACTTTCAATACTACAATTGGCCATACTACTGGGGTTACGGAGGAATATGGGGCTCCGGGCAGCTGCCGGGCCCCCTAGCAGTAGCGGACGGCTGGCGCGAGGAGGAGGAGCAAGAGCCCGTTGGTGATCCGCATCTTCGCAGCGTGCGAGAGGTGCGCGGATATCACATCAAGGGACTCGACGCCGAGATCGGTCACGTGGAAGACTTCATCGTCGATGACGCTTCCTGGACGATCCGCTACTTGGTCGTAAACACCAGTAACTGGTGGGTCGGCAAGAGCGTACTATTGGCTCCCCAATGGATTGAACAGATAAGCTGGCCCGAGTCTCTCGTACACGTAAAACTTCCCCGCGAGATCATCCGGCGTAGCCCGGAATGGAAGTCTGACCAACCCATTGATCGTGATTACGAGATGCGGCTGTACAAACACTATGGATGGCCGACGTACTGGCTCGACGAACTCGAGGGCGTCCCGACGCAACCTACTTCCAAGTGGCCTGAAGTTTCACAGCATCGCACGTGAAGACGAATGCCGGAGACCACACCCGGTAGTGTCTTGCTTTTCGAGCAGTCACACCGCAATGGTTTCTGCCATTAGGTCGGCCATTGCCGCGTCACTCTCAAAGGTAACTCCGTCCCTCACAAGGGGACGGAGCCTTCTGCAGGGTGACACTCATTCGTCGTCGCGGGGCGGTTCCTTCCGAGGTGTGCGAGTTGACACCAAGCCGCCGAGAGACGGATTCTGGCGAGACATCCTCGCGATCGGAGAGATGCTCGCTTCTCGCTCGTCACTTCAACGGGAACGCGCGGGGCTCTTGCGCACAGGCCTGGATGAGCGATCCGTGGAACGCCGCGCCCGCGCATCGCGGTCCAGACCGGCGTCGACCTCGTTGGTCTTGAGGCGGGGGGCCCGAATGCTTCCGTCCTCGAGCGGGATATCGAAGAGAGACTCCTCTCTTACGACATTGTCGGTCAGATCTAGCTCGCGAGGTTCTCTGGAGTGTCCCTGCGGCTCGTCGTCATCACCAAAGAACTCGTCACTGTCCAAGCGTCCGCGCTGTGCGGCTTCGTCGCCGCTATTCTGCTGGGCTGCCTCGCTCAACGCCTGTTGGCCCATCTCCTCCGGTGCGAGGCTCGCGCCTGGACCACCGAGGGTTGACCGTTCTGTTGGATCGGAGACGACGCGATCGAGATCAGCGTAGCCGGTTTCTATGGGCTCTGCGTCGCTATCATCACCGAGCACGTCATCCGGCTCCGCTTCGTTGCTAAGTGACCCCTCACCTGGGGAGCGTTCAGCCTGAGATGCACTAAGTGCGCGCTCGTCCACTTGCGACCGTGCATGCTCCCAGTTAGTCGCCGTAGTATGTGCTGCTGGTCTTGTTCGTGGCATGACATCTATCTCCAATTCTCCAATGCACCGGCTGTTGCGAGCCTAGGAGGCTGAGCGCGCCTTCCGTCAGGTCATGCGTGTTCCACGGCGACAAAAAAGATGCGAGATCGATGCTCGGGCGGTCCTGGTTCGGATGCCAGGCCATCGATCTCGCCGCTGTAGGATGCGCACTGGCTAGACGCCAAACGACGCAACCCTGTTGCAGAGTTGCAGACCGTCGGCTTGCCTCAGCGCGTGCCCAATTGGGCTACGCCCCCATTGCTCGAGGTATAGACGCTTCAGACGTTGAAGAGACGTCATGCGCCCCGTGCTGCTCGAACGCGCGCTTGGCGCGTTTCTCTTCGTCGCTCGACGAGGTGTGGACAGCAATCAGGATGTTGCCACCCCGAATCTTTCCCTCGTAGCTCTTGGCTTCGATCTCTGGCATCCCCATGCCAACGAGCGCGCCGGCAATTCCGCCCACCGCCGCGCCGGCAGCGGCGCCGCTCAGCGCAGCCATGAGGGGGCCAGCTGCGATCAGCGGACCTACTCCTGGAATGGCCAGGGCTCCAATGCCAGCCAGAAGTCCCAAGGTTCCACCGATTACTCCGCCAGCGCCGACACCCGTAATCGCCCCTTCAGGCGCTTTGGTGTTGTGCTCGTGAGCAAAGTCCCTGGTTCCCCGCTTATCGGGAAACAAGACCGAGATTTCCGTGGAAGGTATCCCAC
>JBLNFG010000400.1:0-4048 GCA_050263495.1 Myxococcales bacterium
AGCGCGCGTCCGGGCGGATGGGGGCATCATCAGTAATCTGAGGAGCGCAGCGACGAGGCCGCCTCGCGCAGCGAGAGGATCGGCGCTTGGAGTAGGGGTTTCAAACTGATTGGCGCTCTAGGCGAGGGGGCGTAGCGCGACTCCACCGAGACGGCGGGTTCCGTGGGTCCAGCCGACACGCGGCAGACGTCGGTCGGGTCAGTTTGCCGTCGCGACGAGGCCCGTGCCCTTCGCGTTCGTACCCACGCGCACGGTGGAGAGGGCGATCAGTCGACGATACAATCCTTCGCTGCGAGCCAGTTCGGCATGCGTCCCCTTCTGCACGAGTCGGCCATGCTGTAGCACCAAGATTCGATCCGCAGCGCGAATCGTCGACAGTCGATGCGCGATTACCACAGCCGTTCGCTCGGAGAGGGACGCGTGAAATGCACGTTGCAGGCATTGCTCGGTGTCGCTGTCGATGCTCGCAGTGGCCTCGTCCAAGAGCAGAATCGGGGCATCTCGGTAGAGGGCACGCGCAAAGGCAACGAGCTGGCGTTCGCCAACGCTCAGCTGGTTCCCGGCAATCACTGCGTCCAGACCACCCATGCGGCGCTCGAAATGTTCCAGCGCTTCCATGCGTTCGAGCACTTCACGCGCTCGTTGTCGATCGATCGGATCCGAGCCAGCGATGTTACTGAGTAGCGTGCCTGGAAATAGCCATGGATCTTGAGGCACGAATGCGAACGTGCGTCGCAGCGTCTGAACGTCGAAATCAGTAATAGAGTGCTCCATCACTCGAATCTGACCGGCGCTGGGCTCGTACAACCGAAGCAGCAACGCCGCGATCGTCGATTTGCCGGACCCAGTTGGTCCGACCAGGGCCACGTGCTCACCGTGTTCCACTGTGAAGCTAAGCCGGTGCAGCACCGGAACGTCGCGATGGTATGCAAACTCTACCTGATCGAACTCGATTGCCCTCTTGAAGGTACTGGCGACAACGGACGCGGTGGCCGTCACGACTGGCGCATCGCGGTCTTGCCGGGCGAGGAGACCGAAGACGCGCTCGGTGCCGGCCATCGCACTTTGAAGCAGAGTGTAGCGTTGCGCCAACTGACTCAGCGGTTCGAAGAAGAGCGAGAGATACATTTGGAACGCGATTAAGGTTCCGAAACTGGCGGTCGAAGTGCCAAACATGAACACCATTGCAGCGAGTGAGACGCTTGCAATCGTCTCGATTGCTGCGTCCTGCATTGCCTCGTAACGGATTGCCGTCACGTGAGCGTCGCGATGCGCACGATTGATGCGATCGAATTCGTTGGCAGAGCGCTGTGCCTTGTCGAATGCCTGAACGACCGCCACCCCAGAGATCTGTTCGTTCAGGGCGGAGTTCATCTGGGCGGTTTGGGCACGGATTGCCCGGAAAGCGTTGCGTATTGGGCGGCGTAGCAGCATCACTAAGCCAATTACTATCGGAAAGGCTGCATATGCCGCCAGGCTCAGTCGCACGTCCACTGCCAACATGAGCACGACGATACCCACCAGGCGGAGCAAGTCGCCAAGCGTGCTCAAAATCCCCGACGCAAATAGCTCTTGAATTGCATCGATATCGTTCGTCACGCGGGTCGTGAGCCGCCCGACGGGTTGCTTATCGAAGAAACCAATCGGCAAGCGATGTAAGAACTCGAAGACCTGCGTGCGCAGCTCGGCGAGGGCGCGCGCGCCGCCTAGCTGCGCCAGGTAGCTGTGTGCAAACATCAGCATCTGCTCAAGTAGGGAAATTCCGGCGATTACGAGCCCCCAACGCGCAAGATCGCGTGCGCTTCCGTGCAAGACTGCCGCATCCAGAGCCGAGCGCACGAATAGCGGTCGCACGACGCCCAACCCAGCCACGAACACGGTCGCGAGTGCGGCGATGCCGAGAAGCTTTGCCTGAGGGCGCAGGCTGCGCACAAGCTCTCGATAGAGCCGAGGATTGAACGCGTTTCCGAACACCGCTTCCTCGTGAAAATCTCGTAACGCCTTCCGTTGGACCTCAAGATCTTGGGGCTCGGGTTCCAGCGCTGCCCGCGTGCTCGGTCTAGAGGGCGGTTCTGGATCACCCTGCTCGATTTCTGTTTCGAGACGCTGCTCCTCACAGAACTCTTGATAGAGGCCATTCGCTCGCGCGAGCTGAGCCGGTGTTCCACACTCCACCACTCGCCCATCGTCGAGCACAATCACTCGATCACAGCGCGCTGCCAAGGAAACCCGGTGCGTGACGATAACAAGCGTACGTTCGCGACCGAGGGCTGAGAACAAATCGCACAAAGCCCGTTCGGTGCCTACGTCGACTGCGCTCGTCGGATCATCAAGCACTAAGACCTTGCTCGACGAGAGGAGCGCACGGCCCAGCGCAATGCGCTGGCGTTGTCCGCCAGAGAGTTGGATGCCACGCTCTCCGACCACGGTGTCGTAGCCATGCACCAGTTGGCGGATCTCGCTGTCGATCCGTACCGCCTGCGCCACCTGCACACTGGCGCGTCGCGCCGTTTCACTCTCGGTTTCTTCAAGTGCGAAGGCGAGATTCTGCGCCACGGTGCTTGAGAATAGAAACGGGACCTGCTGCGCATACACGATTCTCCTGCGCACTTCGGACAATGGAATCGACGTAATCTCCTCGCCGTCCAAGAATACGGTTCCTCGCGGGGCCGGCAGTGCACGAGCCAATAGTCTCGCCAATACGGACTTACCGGCACCGGTAGGTCCGACAATCGCGATCCGCTCACCGGCTCGAATCGACAGCGTGACCTCGCGCAGAATCTCGCGATCCGAGACACGGTAGCTGAGACCGCGTACCTCGATCGCGCCGCTGCCAACCGATCGGTCTTGGACGGCGCTTTGCTCCATCTCGGATTGGGCATTGAACACCTCTCGCAGCCGCTCGTACGCGGCGCGGCCACGCTGCACGATTGCGACGATGAACCCAAGTGCGATCAAGGGCCAAGTCAGGCGAGTCAGTGCCCGCACGAACGACAAGAGCCCGCCCGGGGTGATGCGTTGCTCAATTAGCAACAATCCACCGTACCAGAACACGACCACCACCCCCAATGCCGAGATGGCCTGCATCAGGGGCCCCATCAATCCGCGCAGCCTCGCTAGTTCGAGGCCGCGATCGAGGACCTGCTTATTATCGGCTTCGAAACGTTGTGACTCGACCGATTCGAGACTGTATGCACGCACGACGCGAATCGCTGAAAGACTCGCCTGAACGGTGTCGCTCATTGCGCCCAAGGCGGTTTGGTTTTCCCGTGTCCGCTGGAAAACCCGGCGAGAAAAGCCGCGCGTGACCCATGCCAGGAAGGGCAGAGACACCATGCTGGCAGCGGTCAGCGGCAGTGAGATCGAACACATTACGGTTAGCGCGCTCACCAAGGCCAAGGCCGTGTTGATGACGTTGAGCACACCAAAGCCGAGCAACAGTCGGACCTGCCCGAGATCATTGGTGGCTCGGCTCATCAGGTCGCCCGTGCCATTCGTCGCGTAAAAACTCGGGCCAAGCTGGTACAGCTTGTTCAAGAGTGCTTTGCGAAGGTCGTACTCGGCGTCCCTTCCGGCATTGAAGATCGCTACGCGCGACGCTACGCGAACGAAGAATGCCGCCACGGCAATCGACACCAACAACAAAGCGATGGATTGGGCGGTCGCGTCATCTCCAGCGCGGGCCGCATCGATGGCGCGCATCAGCCGGGTATCGAACCAATACTGCGCGGCCTGGTACGTCAGCAACAGCCCGAGCCCGAGTAGGTATCGCCCGAGTCGCGCCCGAAACTGTCCAGGTATCGTCAAGAGGGAAGGGTTCAGGTGCGTTTCAGGTGATTGCGTCACGTCTCATCTCGCCAGGAGTTGCAACTTGGCAGTGATATCGAAGCGAGGTAGATAGGACGCCGGCCCGACGCTTGCCAGTCAATCGGGGGCCGAACGCAGCGTTCGTTGAATCGGAGCGACGTGTCCTTCGTCATTTCCAAGCTATACGACGCAATCACCCTACACGCCGAGTGGCTCGGTTTGGCAGAGTGGAGGCGTACCC
>JBLNFG010000401.1:0-5576 GCA_050263495.1 Myxococcales bacterium
CGATGGGCGCCAGCAGCGTGTCGACGACACCTGGCGCGAGCGGTGAGTCGAGGGGTGCGGCGCCTGTCGCCAGTAATTCGACCGACGCGGGGAGAGCAGTCAATAACGTCGAGGTGCCTACACGGTCCGGAGTCGACGTGAATGCAAGGCCTTTCGACTCAGATGTGTTTGCTTGTCCCATTGGTATGCAAAAGATCCGAGGCGGCGAGTTTCACGTGGGCGCCCGTGATCGGGGCAAGCAGAGCCCAGACGAGTTTCCGCGGTTTCTCACGAAGCTCCGCAGTTTTTGTCTCGACGAAACCGAAGTGACGGTCAGCTCCTACGCTCAGTGCGTCGAGCGCGGTGAGTGCAAGCCGAGCACCAAGACTTCGGTGAGCTGCAATGCCCGGCACTCAGATCGAGGGAACCACCCGATGAACTGTGTTGACCATTCCCAGGCAACGGCGTTCTGCGCGTCCAGCGCGAAGCGGCTTCCCACCGAGGTAGAGTGGGAATTCGCTGCGCGCGGTGGCAAATCGGAGCAGAAGTACCCGTGGGGTGACGCGTCGCCTGACGGCAGAACCTGCTGGAAGAGCCAATACAGTTGCGAGGTGCGAAGCTTTCCGGCTGGTGCATTCGGCCTGTACGACATGTCTGGGAACGTTTGGGAATGGACTTCAAGCGACTATGCTCCCTATCCCTGGTCAGCTCCGACTCCCGGGGAGTATCCGCTAAAGATCTATCGAGGCGGTGGATGGAGTCGTCGTTTCGAGAAGTGGATGCATCTTGGCTTGCGCAATCGCGCGACGCCCGAGGACGCTGGCGCGCACTTGGGCTTTCGATGCGCATCGGACGCGCGCGAGCTGCCATGCCCGTTCGAACGCGGCGCGGATGGAACGTGTCTGTTCGGGGTGGTGGAGGTCGATTGCTCCCCGGGGCGCGTGTGGAACGGGCAGCGTTGCGCCAAGCCAAACGATCCCCTTTGCCCAGAAGGCTATCACCCTCAAACGGCCAAGGGCTGTGTGCGAGACGTAGCCATCCAAGTCCACGGTGAAGTCTTGGATCTTGGGTCTGTACGTCGCGAAAGAACGTCCAATTTCGACCCGGATTGTCGTGTAAACCAACCGTCACGGCCGAGGGCCTACCGTTTGAGCGGAAGCACGCACGCCTCGCGCAACGCCGTGGCCAAGCGCGACGGGTGCAAGAATCGCGACGTCGGGGCAGGGTGGAACTCGACGTGTTGCCCGTAGCCTCGTCGTGCGGCGCGTCAATGGCCCGTCACTCGACCCCAACTCGACGAGGATAAGCGCGCCCGTTCGGTCGCCACGCGCCAAGGCCCGACCCCGCGACGGCACACTCGGTTGGTGGACTCTCGACGAGAGCTCGGCAAGTGTTGGTGGTCGCGCCGCACGAACGCGGAGCCGCGACGGCACTCGGTTGGTGGACTCTCGACGAGTTTGCGGCAGTGTTCGTGGTCGCGCCGCACTGACCAACAGATCTGCCCGCACTCAGCAACGGCCCATCGCGCATTGTGTGGATCCACGTCAACGTGCCGCCCGGCTCCGTTGCCGAACCCCTCAACAGAACCGCAGCCGCTCAGGTGAATCCTTGTCGGGGAATAAACCCCCCGCCGGATGGTTGCGTATTCGGTTCCAACTGGTACGAGGGGTCGTCACTCATGCACCATCTCGCGTCTTTACGCCAAGATTTCGCTGCCGCAGTCTGGCGCGCTGGCGTGCTGATGTGCGGCGGGGCGTTGATTGGAATCACCATCAACGCGGTCCGCCCGCACGGGATCCCACTCGCGAGCTACGTGCCGCCCACTGTATGCACTGGCGCTACGGCTCCGCCAGAGATCCACGTGCTCGATCCGCAACAAGCGGCGAAACATTGTGGGGATAGTCGGACCCTCGTCGCGGACGTTCGAACGGCTATGGCATTCTCGGAAGGGCACGTTGCCGGAGCGGTGCATATCCCGTGCACCGGAACCCGTGCCGACGTTGAGCGAGTTCGCGGGCGCTTGGTCGGAAAAGAAGCCCTGGTCGTGTACGGTGATTCTGAGGAACAGGCGCGACAGGTCGCCGGCGACTTGGCGGCAAGGATCGAGCGTCCCGACGTCTCCATTTCGATCATCGCCGGCGGATGGCGAGCGTGGTTCGACGCGGGAATGGCGTGCGCTTCAGGTCCCTGCGACGATTGTGAAGGGCTGGTGAGTCATGCTCCCCACTAGGGTTAAGGTGAAGCAGTACGGGTCCCTGGCATTGCGCGTGGTTGTCGCCGCAGTATTCGTTGATGCCGCCGCGAACAAGATTCTGGACCCCGCGGCGTTCGCGGAGAACACGGGCAACTACCAGCTATTACCGGAGATCTCGAACTACATCGCGATTGTGTTGCCGAGCACCGAACTTCTGACTGCACTTGTGCTGGTATTGGGCCGCAAGCACTGGCGTAACGCGGCCGTGCTGACTTTTTTTGGTATGCTCGTCGTGTTCACGACTGCAATTACGCGGGCCTGGGCGAGCGGCATCAACCTCGAGTGCGGCTGCTTCGGCGCCGGCAGCTCTACGGTGGGGATTGTCCCAGTGCTGCGCAACCTGGGGCTGATCGCCGCGTTACTTCTCAGCCTTTGGCTCGACTGGACGGGGTGGGGTGTGGCATCGCGAACCGCTGCGGCTCCGGAATGAATCGTTTGCTAAGAAGCCTCAGCCAAGAGCCTCGAGGCATAAGCCAATGAATCCGGCCGACGACGCGAAACGCCTGATCCCAATCGTTCAGATCAGCCGCAGGTTATCCAAGTGCATCAATAAGCTTCGATTTGGGGCAGAGGTGTGCCTCGTCTATAATCCCCTCGATTACGCGCGGGAGCCCCACGAGCAGTACCTTGTCCGTTACGGTCAGGGGAAGAAGCGACTGTTGTTCGTCGGGATGAACCCGGGTCCGTTCGGAATGGCTCAGACCGGGGTGCCCTTTGGCGATGTGACGATGGTACGAGACTTCTTGGGGATTCACGCCAAGGTACGAAAGCCGGCGCTGGAGCACCCGAAGCGGCCCGTCCATGGTTTCGAGTGCAAGCGATCCGAGGTTAGCGGCACGCGGGTCTGGGGATTCGTGCGTGAGCGGTTTGGCACTCCGGACGCATTTTTCCGCGACGCATTCATCGCGAACTACTGCCCGTTGTGCTTCATGGAAGAGTCTGGGAAGAATCGCACGCCCGATCAGTTGCGTTCCGAGGAACGCGCCTCCCTGTACGCCGCTTGCGACCTCGCGCTACGGGAGCAAGTGGAGTTACTCGGGGTTGAATGTGTGATCGCCATTGGGGGATTCGCGGAGAAGCGGGCGATCGCTGCGTGCGGCAATCTGGGTGGACTTCGAATCGTCAGTATCCTGCACCCGAGCCCCGCCAATCCGCGTGCCAACCGCGGCTGGGCGCAGGAAGTCGAGAAAGAGCTTGCTGGCCACGGCATCCAGTTGGGCTGATCCGCGAAGTCCCTTGAGCACCCAACCCTTTTCAGCTACGTCGGCGTAACCCATGACGTCGATGCGACTGCACTTTGTCCTGGTCGTGGCAGCACTCGCGAGTCTGAGCGGCTGCGGAAGCGCCTCATCGCGTCCGAGTGACGCCAGTCGGCGCGAAGACGACACTTCGCGCGATGCGTCGAGCCCGACGAAACCCGCCGCGAGCCCGACGTCTGAAACGACCTCTGCCGTGGCCGCGACGGGCAAAACAAAAGAAAGTCCAGAGGGCGAAGCGACGGGGGGCAATGCGTCAAGCGGGCAGGGGTCCGTACCTGGCGTCTCTGAACCGACCTCTGCTCAGCAAGAAACGTTTCCTTCTGGCTTAATCGTGGATCTGAAGTTGGTTGGCGGACCGGCACCAGGGCCTGAGCTTCCTAAAGGAACGCGCGTTCTGCACGTTGGAGATTCATTCGCAGGCGCGCTTGGAATCGAGCTCAACAAGGTGCTGAGAGCCGCGGGGCTCAACGCCAAGCTCGAGTTCGAACAATCCACGTACATCCCAACCTGGGCGCACAGCGCCAAGTTCGCGTCGCTGCTCTCGACGTTCAAGCCTGATCTGGTGCTCATCAGTTTGGGCGCCAACGAGCTCGAGAATCCGGAGCCGGAGAAGCGCGCGCCGCTCGTGCAGAAGATCGTGAATTCGGTCGGTGACACGCCGTGCGTCTGGATCGCCCCGGTGCTGTGGCAGGGAGCGAAGGACTCCCTGTTGCAGGTCATTCGAGCCAACGTGGGGCGCTGCGTGTACCTCGATAGCAATGAACTCGTGAAAAAGATGCCGCGCGCGGGTGATCGCATTCACCCGAGCATGGCGGCGCGGCCCGACTGGGCTTCGGCCACGGCTCGGTGGCTTGCCTACCATCGGAGGCCGACGGAACAGAAGCTTTGGGCCATCAGCTCATCGCCCTGAGGCAAAATGTTACCCGATCTGGCGCTCCTTGCCGCTTTTCCCTTGCGCCACCGGAACCTTGGCGATATCAAACCGCCCCCTCGGCGACCCACGCGGGCTGCCGGGAAAACCCCTTGAAGGTTTTGGGGAGTCGTCTAATGGCAGGACTGCGGATTCTGGTTCCGTATATCAAGGTTCGAATCCTTGCTCCCCAGCTGAAAGCGGCCTTTCAGCGCCTTCGAGTTTCAACATCATAGGCACTTTCGTTTAGAATCTTGGCCCCATCGTCTAGTGGTTAGGACATCGGCCTCTCACGCCGGTAACAGGGGTTCAAGTCCCCTTGGGGTCGCCAAGACTTCTCAACGCGTTTCTCGCAGATTTTCCAGTTCTTTTGGTACGCGGATGTACCGATAGACTGATTCTTCATCGGTTGATGAGGCGCGTGGATGCGGGAACCATTGATGCGAGATGTACGAGGGCGGTGCGGTCGCGACGCGGTCCATCCTGTGGCACGGCATGTGTGATCCAGCCGGCGCGTCAGGGACGGGGGCGCGGTGACGCCGTTTTCTGGCACGTTCTGGCGCATCGAATTCGCCTTTTTCAGGTTTGCACCCCTGGCGTGCTCCTTGGCTGGGATGCCGAAGTCTTCGACGTGGGGCCAGCGGTCGAGAGTCATGAACTAGACGATGCCACTGGGATCGGCACCTTCGGGGACGTAACCTTTCTCGACGGTGTTGCGAGCATCGTCGCGCCCTGTGGCGTAGGGGTTGGCGTTGTTGTTGGAGTTGGTTTTGCCGTCGCGGCAACGTGCCTGGTCGCAGCAACGGGCGTGGCGCAGTGAACCCATTGAGGGACGTCGTTGTTGGAGTCTGTGACGACGCGCGCGCGGGCCAAAGGCCGACCTCTGGCGGTGAGATTGTTAGTTGACATAATATATCTTATGCGAACTAAAGAACGTGCTTTATTCTGGGTTTTCTGGATTTTGGCGACCTAGTCGTGGTGCGCGCGTGATGGCTACCAGAGCCACGGCTGCGGTTCGCCTCGCATTGTAGATAGGACATCGGCAGCGTTCCCAGTTTCGTGGCTTGTGGGCTTGTTCCCCAGAGCCAGAGTCTTCCGCAGCTCTCTCGCACACGTGTACCGGCACCGTTCGTCGTGGTTTCGCGACGGCGCGGTCAAGTCTCTAGGCAACGCC
>JBLNFG010000402.1:0-2819 GCA_050263495.1 Myxococcales bacterium
GCCGAGTCTTCGTCACCTGCCGCCGAGTCTTCGTCACCTGCCGCCGACTCTTCGTCACCTGCCGCCGAGTCTTCGTCGGGTGTGGCCGAAGCCAAGGCGGGAGGCTGCTCGTTCGGATCCCCAAGGTGCGCTCTCAACGCTTTCACTTGGCGTCGCGTCACCCCTTTGATCGCCAACAGCGTCTCGTCACTGGCATCGCGAATTCCCTCAATCGTACCGAGCGCAGTCAGTAAGGCCTTGCGCGTCTTTGGACCGATCCCTGCGACGTCGTCCAGCGTGGAGTGTAGTCGGCGCTTGAGCCCAAGCTTCTCTCGGCCTCGATTCGCGAATCGATGGGCTTCGTCCCGCGCGACTGACAGGAAGTAGAGCTCGGGACTTCCGGGTCGGAGTGGAATCGGGTTCTTTTGCCCAGGCAGGTACACCCGATCCACGAGCTTGTCGCCAGCGACGTTCTCCTTCTCCTTTGCTAGCCCCACAATTGCTAAGTCGGTCAGCCCCAGATCGGCAGCAGCAGCCAGAGCCACGGCAAGCTGGCCCCGTCCCCCGTCAACCACGAATAAGTCCGGGAGTGACCACTCGGAATCCTCGACGGATGCCCCATCTGGGCCAAGTTCGAGCAGCTTTGGTTCGGCTTCCGCGGCGGCCACTCCTCGCCGAAATCGTCGAGAAAGGACCTCGAAGATTGCGCCGTAGTCATCACCCATGCCTGCGTGTTTGACTTTGTAGGTTCGGTAATGGCTCTTGTCAGGCTTTCCGTCGAGCAGCGCGACGACAGCACCGATCGAGTCATTGCCGCCAAGATGGGAGATATCGATGCACTCGATGCGTCTCGGGAGCCGCGAAAGACGGAGGCGGCTGGCAAGCCGCGTCAGGCGCGCGTCAATATCCTCGTCTGCGCGACGCTTCTCTTCGAAGGCATGCCGCGCGTTGTCCGCGGCGAGTTGGATCAGTTCCGTCTTCTTGCCGCGTTGCGGCACGAGCAGATGCACCCGACTCTTCATGCCAGCTGCCTGCTGGCGCTCGTTGAGCCAAGCCTCGATCCCTTCGGCCCCTTCTGGAAGAATCGGTAACCAGATCTCATCCGGCAGGATTGTTACCGTCGCGGCGGTTTCGTATTGTTCCCGAACGAAGGCTGCGACGACCTCGGCATCGTCCACATCGGCACGAACTCGAGAGATGCGTTGAACGTCGACGAGTCGGCCCGATCGGACTAGCAGCAAGACCAGCTCGACCAATTCGCCTTCGCGATAGAGTCCCAACACATCAACATCGCGATCACTGACCGAGACGACTCGCTGGCGCTCACGAACTTGCTCAATGGCCCTAACTTGGTCGCGAAGTGAGCCGGCCAGCTCGAAGTCCAAAGCGTCACTGGCTTGGCGCATTCGTTCGTTCAGCCAACTCGTGACCTCGTCGTGCCGTCCCTCTAGGAAGAGTGTGACCGCATGGACTTGGGTGCGATACGCCTCTTGATCGATCTCGTACACGCAAGGGGCCGGGCACCGCTTGATCTGGAACTGGATGCACGGACGTTTGCGCGACGTCAGTTCCCGATCGCTGCAGGTTCGGAGCTGAAAGTGCCGCTCTACGAGATGCAGCGTGCGACGCGCGGCAGTGGCACTCGGATAAGGTCCGAAGTACCTCGCCCCGTCCACAGTCGGTCGCCTCACCAGTTCTAGTCTTGCGTTGGGGGCTTTCGGATCAAGCCGAAGGTTGAGGAACTCCTTATCGTCCCGAAGCTTGACGTTGTACTTCGGTCGGTGTTCCTTGATCAGGCTGTTTTCCAGGATCGCCGCTTCCTTTTCGGTCGCGGTGATGATGGTTTCGATCTCGGCGAGGTGATGACGCAACCACGGAATGAATGCGCGCTCGTCGCTGGATCCCGCCTGAAAGTAGCTGCGCACCCGAGAGCGTAGGCTCTTGGCCTTACCGACGTAGAGTACGGCCGAAGACTGATCGCGAAAGAGGTAGCATCCTGGTTGAGTGGGCAGCGCATCAAGGCGCGCCTGGAGCAGCCCTTCGCGATCGGATTCTTCCGACTTGGCCGACAACGATGCTATCGACCGATCCTTTTCCTCGTTGTCCTGATCTGCCATTGCGCAAGTGGAAGGGAGCTTGACTGGCTCGACCTCGGCTCGCAGAGTTCCCCCTGCCCGGTACTTTTAGGATGAACCGTTGGACGAGCAAGTTTAGATTTCTTGGGCGAGGAGCCTGGGCAATTGCCATTGCAGGACTGGCTGGCGGATGCATCGCGTACATTCTCGTCCCGGTTCTGCCGACACCAGACAATAGGGGCGAAAGCAAAATCGAGGTGCGGTTGCTGGGCCAACCACTGCCACTCGACGATCGCGGCATGCACGCCGCGGCGGAGCGAGTTCGGCGATATGCGGCCTTGAACATTCATCTGGCGATTCCGGACGGCAAGACCACGGAGCTTTCGCTTGGACGTTTAGGCGCACAAATCGACAAGCTCCACCTCACATCGCTGGTTAGGGACTCACGCGACCCAACGAGCCTGCTGCGCAGAACTCACGCGAAGAGGGCGGACCACAGCCGGCTAGAGCTCCCAATCCCAATCGTTCTCGATCCGAACGACGCCCTCCGTGAATTGATGCGGGTGAAAGACGAGGTCGACCGTGTACCCACGGATGCGCGCATGGATCTCGAGAAGCGTGAACTCATGCCTGAGGTTACTGGGCGGCTGCTCGATATCGATCGAACCTTCTTGGCCATCGAGCAGGCCGTATTGCGAGGCGCACAAAAGGTGGAAGGCGTGGTGGTCGCGCTTCGCCCAGGTCGCGTCTCGTGCGAACTCTCGA